>NZ_JBEOPQ010000009.1:0-109187 GCF_040310285.1 Pseudomonas sp. HY2-MNA-CIBAN-0224
GAGCTTGCCTCGCGATCTTCTGATCTTAAAAGATCGCGAGGCAAGCTCGCTCCTACCGATTTGGGTTCTTAGGGTCGATACAAATGCGCATGCCCGGCCCGGTACAGCGAGGATTCGGCAAAACTGTCACTGGCCAGTACCCGGCCGACCAAAATCAATGCAGTGCGCCTGAATCCCTTGGTTTCTACCTTGGCCTGAATGTCTTCAAGAGTGCCTTGTACCCAATCCTGGTCCGGCCAGCTGGCGCGGTGAATCACTGCAATCGGGCAGTCGCTGCCGTAATGCGGCTGGAGTTCGCGAACGATGCTTTCAAGGTTTTTAACCCCCAAGTGAATCGCCATGGTCGCGCCGTGTTGCGCCAGGCTGGCCAGTTCCTCGCCGGGCGGCATTACGGTTTTTTCCGCGTAGCGGGTCAGGATCACTGTTTGCGAGATGTCCGGCAGCGTCAGCTCAGCGCCCAGAATGGCGGCGCATGCTGCCGTGGCGGTCACGCCCGGAATGATTTCAAAGGCAATGCCCAGCTCACGCAGGCAGCGAATTTGCTCGCCAATGGCACCATACAGGCTCGGATCTCCCGAGTGCACACGGGCCACGTCCTGACCTTTAGCGTCGGCGCCTTTAATCAGCTCGATGATTTGCTCAAGGTGCAGTTCAGCACTGTTGATAATCTGCTCGGCGCGATTACCGTCCAGTACGGCCGTGGGCACCAGTGAGCCGGCATAAATAATCACCGGGCAGGTACGGATCAAACGCTGGCCTTTGACGGTAATCAGCTCTGGGTCGCCGGGCCCGGCACCGATGAAGTAAACAGTCATGGCAGTCTCTGAAAAGGTCGAATTAGAGCCGCTCGTGAAGAACGCTCATAGTGAGACGGGGGATTATCGCGTTATTTGCCCTGTGCAGGCCAATGCAAAGGTTGCCACTGAGGACGCCTGGCGTGTCACAAGCAGTGTTGCCCCTGCGCCACTCAGCTGTTCGGCCAGAGCCAATGCGGCACTTTCGGCCACACCCCAGCACCCGGTTTGCTCGAAAGCAACCTTGGAGCGCTGACTGAGCTGTGAGGCATAGGGGGCAAGCTGATCGGCGCTGAACACATTAAAAGGCAGGTTCAGCCGCCTGCAGAGTTCGATAAGACCCGGTTCTTCTCGCTTGAGGTCGATGCTGGCAATGCCCTGAACAGCGCTTAATGTGAGCCCGGTCTTGTCGAGAGATTGCTCAACCAATGCCAATAAATCCTCGCAAGTGCACCCCTGGCGGCATCCCAGGCCAATAATCGCGCAAGCGGTGTGTGTGGCAGGCGGCATCACTGTTCCAGAGCCAAAACGAGGTGCGCAGTGTTGTTGAGGTGCGTTTAGCCTGTCAACTTTGCGTCTGGACCAACATGCTCTTTACCTTGACGCGTAACTGATCAATAGAGAAGGGCTTGCCAATGACGGCCATACCCTCAGGCACAGTGAGGGTCTCGGCGTAGCCGCTGGCAAACAGAATCGGCAGTTGCTGGTACAGTTCACGGGCTTTGCAAGCCAGTGCATGGCCGTCCATGCCGGGTAGCCCGACATCGGTCATCATCAAGTCAATGCGCTGGCCTTTGTCTTCAAGAAACGCCATTGCGCACTCGCTGCCATCGGCTTCAAGCACGTTGAACTCCAACTCTTCAAGCACGTCAACGATCAGCATACGAACAATGGCGTCGTCTTCGACTACAAGAATGGTGGAGGGCGTTGCGGACATATTCATGATCTCGATAAAAATTTAAATCCAGGACCCTTCACACTGGCATCTGGCCGGTAAGAATAGCCTTGAGCACCAGCAAAGTACGGTTTTTTGTAAGAAAAATCCTACTAAGGTGCAAGAAAGCTGAACTATTTCGCGGTATTCCTTCAAACTCTCACTAATTTTTACGTCCACAGGCCAGACAAATGAACTCACCTGCATCCATTGACGAGCGAAGTTTTCGCAAACTGCTGAGTCGTAACGTTGGTTTGCCTTTGGCAGTCGGTGTGATGAGTGCAGTGCTGTTCGTGGTGATGATCAGCTATTTGCTGTCAGTCCTTAAATGGGTCGAGCACAGCGATCGTGTCATCAGCAACACCAATGAAGCGATCAGGCTGACAGTTGATCTGGAAACCGGCATGCGCGGGTTTCTGATTACCGGCGATGAGCATTTTCTTGACCCTTACGCGGTGGCCAAGCCGCAAGTACTTGCGCAGATCCAGGGGTTACAAGAACTGGTCAGTGATAACCCCCAGCAAGTTGATCGTCTCAAGCGCATCGCGGCGCTGCAGAACGAATGGGCCTCTTATGCCCAGTCCATGGTCGATTTGCGCCGTCAGAGTGGCGATTATCGTGCAGCGGTGCAGTCTGGCAGGGGCAAAAGCCTGACTGACCAGATCCGTCAGGAATATGACGATTTCATCCAGCTGGAGCAACAGTTGAGGGTGGCTCGCAATAACGAAGCCAGTACGACTACCTTCGTCTGCGTCGGGCTTTATTTGCTGTTCGTGTTGGGCCTGAGCGGCTTTTTGGCATATGTCGGCCGAAGAGATTTACTCAATCTTTCAAAGAGTTACCAAAATAACTTCGAGTTGCAGGTTAAGGCTGCTGAGCGTCTTGAACGACAAGCCTGGCTGCGTAACGGGCAGACCGAACTGGCCGAGCAGGTGCTTGGCCGCCTCACGCTGAACATGCTGGGCCGCAATATCCTGCAGTTCTGCGCGCAGTACTTGGGCACGGTCGTTGCCGCAGTGTATGTGCGTGAAGATCACGGCGGCTTGCGCCGCATCGCCAGCTATGGATTCTCTCGTGAGCAAGAAGCGCGCAACGAGGTGATTCACAATGACGAAGGGATTGTCGGGCAAGCCGCGTTCCAGGATCAGTTGATCCGTCTGGACGATGTGCCGTCGGACTACTGCTTCAAAGTCAGCTCCGGGCTGGGTGAGGGCGCGCCTCGCAGTGTGCTGGTGGTGCCGACCAGCGACGATGACCGGGTTAACGGGGTGATTGAGCTGGGCTTTCTTCGCCCGCTGGAAGACCGTGACATCGAGCTGTTCGACTTGATCGCAGACAACATCGGCACCTCGATTGAGGCCGCGCGTTACCGTCAGCGCCTGCAAGAAGTGCTGGCAGAGACCCAGCAGCTCAATGAAGAACTGCAAGTGCAGCAAGAAGAACTCAAGACCGCCAACGAAGAGCTGGAAGAGCAGTCGCGCATTCTTAAAGAGTCGCAGACCAGCCTTGAGGCGCAGCAAGCAGAGCTCGAACAGACCAACGAGGCCCTGGCAGAGCAGCGTGATGCCATGGACCGCAAGAATACCGAGCTGAACCAGGCTCAGGAGCAGCTCGAAGAGCGTGCCGATGAGCTGATGCGTTCAAGCAAGTACAAGTCGGAATTCCTCGCCAACATGTCCCATGAGCTGCGCACACCGCTTAACAGCTCGCTGATTCTGGCCAAACTGTTGTCGGAGAACCCGCAGCAGAACCTCACGGGTGAGCAAGTCAAATTTGCCGAGTCGATCTATTCGGCAGGCAACGATTTGCTCAATCTGATCAACGATATTCTGGATATATCCAAGGTCGAAGCCGGCAAGCTCGAGGTGCGCCCCGAAAACACCAGCGTGGCGCGGATGCTCGATGGCATACGCGGCGTGTTCCAGCCGCTGGCCAGCGACAAGTCGCTGGAGTTAAGTGTCGACTTGCAGCTTGGCACCCCCGCGTTGATCTACACCGACAGCCAGCGCCTGGAGCAAATTCTCAAGAACCTGCTGTCCAACGCGGTCAAGTTCACCGAAAAAGGCCGGGTCAGCCTGACGGTGTCGCGTCATTCGGGCAATGCCATTGCATTTGCCGTTGAAGACTCCGGCATCGGCATTGCGGCCGAGCAGCAAGAGAGCATTTTCGAAGCGTTCCGTCAGGCAGATGGCACTACCAACCGCCGATATGGTGGCACCGGCCTCGGCTTGTCGATCTCGCGGGATCTGGCGACCTTGCTTGGCGGCTCTATCAGTGTCAGCAGCGAGCCGGGGCAAGGTAGCGTCTTCACCTTGATCATGCCCGTACAGTTCGTCGAAGACGCCGAACTGCCCGTAGAGGCTCCCGTCAATGCCCCGCGCGTGTCACAGATATTGCCTGCCAAGGCGTTGCCGGTACAGGCGCCGGATGTGCCGCTGAATATCCCGCGCTTCATGGACGATCGCGAACAAGCACCATTCAGTACGCGCTGCATTCTGGTGATTGAAGATGAACCTAATTTTGCGCACATCCTCTACGACCTGGCCCACGAACTGGGCTATCGCTGCCTGGTCGCCCACGGTGCTGACGAAGGCTTCAGCCTGGCGGCGCAGTTTATTCCGGACGCCATTCTGCTCGACATGCGCTTGCCCGATCACTCCGGGTTGACCGTACTGCAGCGCTTGAAAGCCCTGGCCGCCACCCGGCACATACCGGTACACGTGATTTCTGTCGAAGACCGGGTCGAAGCCGCCATGCACATGGGCGCCGTGGGCTACGCGGTCAAACCGACCACCCGCGAGGAGCTCAAGGATGTCTTCGCCCGCCTTGAAGCCAAGCTCACGCAGAAGGTCAAACGGATATTGCTGGTCGAAGACGATGACCTGCAACGCGACAGTATTTCCCGTCTGATCGTCGACGATGACATTGAAATCACCGCCGTGGGTTTTGCTCAAGAGGCACTTGATCTGCTGCGCAGTAACATCTACGACTGCATGATCATCGACCTCAAGCTCCCGGACATGCTGGGCAACGACCTGCTCAAGCGTATGTCTACCGAAGACATCTGCTCGTTCCCGCCCGTCATTGTCTATACCGGGCGCAACCTGACCCGCGACGAAGAGGCCGAACTGCGCAAATACTCACGTTCGATCATCATCAAGGGCGCCCGTTCGCCTGAGCGTTTGCTGGACGAAGTGACATTATTTCTGCACAAAGTTGAATCTCAGTTGTCCCATGAGCGTCAAACGATGCTCAAGACGGCACGCAGCCGCGACAAAGTGTTCGAAGGGCGCAAGATTCTGTTGGTTGATGACGACGTGCGGAACATTTTCGCCCTCACCAGCGCGCTGGAGCACAAGGGCGCAATCGTCGTCATCGGGCGTAATGGCCGCGAGGCGATCGAGCGTTTGAATGAGGTCGACGACATCGACCTGGTGCTGATGGACGTGATGATGCCGGAGATGGATGGCTATGAGGCCACCATTGAAATTCGCAAGAACCCGCGCTGGCGCAAGCTGCCGATCATTGCAGTCACGGCCAAGGCGATGAAGGACGATCAGGAGCGCTGTCTGCAAGCGGGCTCTAACGATTACCTGGCTAAACCGATTGATCTGGATCGACTGTTTTCGTTAATCCGGGTCTGGCTACCGAAAATGGAACGACTCTAAGTGCTACGAAACACCGACATCGAGATACGGCTGCTGATTGAGGCGATCTACCTCAAGTACAGCTATGACTTTCGAGACTACTCCGGCGCATCGATCAAACGCCGGGTGCTGCATGCAGTGCGCCAGTTCGACTGCAAGACCATCTCGGCCTTGCAGGAGCGGGTGCTGCATGACCCGGCCGTGTTCATGCAGTTGCTGCAACTGCTGACGATTCCGGTGAGTGAGATGTTTCGTGATCCTGAGCACTTCCTGGCCATTCGCCAGGAAGTGGTGCCGATTCTCAAGACCTATCCGTCGCTGAAAATCTGGATCGCGGGGTGCAGTACCGGCGAAGAGGTGTACTCGATGGCGATCTTGCTGCGTGAGGAAGGGCTGCTCGATCGCACCATCATTTATGCCACGGACATCAATCCGCGCTCGCTTGAAAAAGCCAAGCAAGGGATCTTTTCGCTGGAAAACGTTCGTGCCTACACCCACAACTACCAAAAGGCCGGGGGGCAGCGCTCATTTGCCGATTACTACACGGCCGCCTACGACTACGCGATTTTTGACAAGAGCCTGCGTGAAAACGTGACCTTTGCCGATCACAGTCTGGCGACGGACAGCGTATTCTCAGAAACTAATTTAATTTCGTGCCGTAACGTACTGATTTATTTCAATAAAAATCTCCAAAATAGAGCGTTTGGTTTGTTCGCCGAGTCGCTCTGTCATCGGGGCTTTTTGATGCTGGGTAGCAAAGAAACCCTGGATTTTTCCGATTACAGCAAACAATTTTCGCCTTTGCTCAAGCAAGAACGGATCTATCGCAAGCTATGACAGTCCAAGACATCGCAATCACCGGACTGCGCCCTGTTCAGGCCATTGTTGTTGGGGCTTCTGCAGGGGGCGTCGAGGCGTTGCTGGCGATCTTTGCTGATTTGAAGCCTGGTTTCAGGCTACCGATCATCGTCGTCTTGCACATGCCTGACGAACGACGCAGCCAGTTGGCTGCTGTGTTTGACCGACGTTTGGAGATACCGGTCAAGGAAGTAGAGGACAAAGAGCCGATTGCGCCGGGCACGTTGTATTTCGCGGCGCCGGGTTACCACGTGTCGGTGGAGCACGATCACAGTTTTTCATTGAGTCGAGAGGAGCGGGTGCATTATTCACGCCCCTCGATTGATTACCTTTTTGAATCCGCAGCCGATGTGTACCAAGACACCCTGGCTGCGATATTACTCACGGGCGCCAATCAGGATGGTGCGCAGGGATTGGCCACGGTCAAACAGCGGGGCGGCCTGACGGTCGTCCAGGACCCTGAAGAAGCCTGGGTACCCACCATGCCGCTTGCGGCGCTGGAGCGTTGCCAACCGGACCGCATCCTGAGTTTGAAGGGTATTGCCCGTTTGCTTGTTGAGCTGGAACGAATCGAATGCCACTAAGTGATATTCAAGCCAAGCTGCTGATCGTCGACGATTTGCCAGAGAATCTGTTGGCGCTGGAAGCCTTGATCAAACGCGATGATCGAATCGTCTATAAAGCCTTGTCCGCGGACGAGGCGCTTTCGTTGTTGCTGCAACATGAGTTTGCAATGGCGATTCTCGACGTACAGATGCCGGGCATGAACGGCTTCGAATTGGCCGAGATGATGCGCGGGACCGATCGCACCAAAAATATTCCGATAGTGTTTGTCAGTGCCGCCGGTCGGGAGATGAACTACGCGTTCAAAGGGTATGAGAGCGGTGCGGTCGACTTCTTGCATAAGCCTTTGGACATTCACGCGGTTAAAAGCAAGGTTAACGTATTTGTCGACCTGTACCGGCAAAGCAAAGCGGTGCAACGACAGGTCGAAGCGCTGGAGCGAAGCCGCCGCGAGCAAGAAGTGCTGCTCGCGCAATTGCAACAGACACAGGTTGAACTGGAGCATGCGGTGCGCATGCGTGACGACTTTATGTCGATTGTCTCCCATGAGGTCCGCACGCCGCTGAACGGGCTGATCCTCGAAACCCAGCTGCGCAAGATGCACCTGGCGCGGGACAACACGGCAGCGTTCACCAAGGACAAACTGGAGGCCATGGTTGACCGCGACGAGCGGCAGATCCAAAGCCTGATCCGGCTGATTGAAGACATGCTGGACGTATCACGGATTCGCACGGGCAAGCTGTCAATCAGGCCGTCGGAATTCGATTTGTCACAGTTGGTTGCCAATTTGCTTGACGTGTTTTCGCCCCAGATCAGTGCAGCGCAAGCGAGCATCAGCTTCAGTGCGGCGCAGCCGGTGGTTGGGCAGTGGGATGAATTCAGAATTGAGCAGGTGATTTCCAACTTGCTGACCAACGCCCTGCGTTATGGTGCACAGAAGCCAATTGATGTGGCGGTGTATAGCGAAGAGGGGTATGCCGTGGTGCAAGTACGTGACCAGGGTATTGGCATTAGCCAGGAGAATCAGCAGCGGATTTTCCAGCAATTTGAACGGGTAGCTGGCAGCCATGTTGTCTCGGGCCTGGGGTTGGGCTTATTTATTTCGGAACAGATTGTTGCGGCCCATAGTGGCAAAATAGAAGTGCGCAGTGAGTTAGGTCAGGGAGCTTTGTTCAAAGTCTGCCTGCCGCTGGTACAAAAGACATAAATTGGCCGCAACCTATGGCCGTGGCTGCGGTCGTAATGGCAGCAAAGTTCGGATTAAGGTTTCCCATGAGTGAAGATGCGCAAGATGTTGTTTTGATTGTCGAGGACGATCCATCGATCCTGATGATCCTCAGTGCTTACCTGTCAGGCGAAGGCTACCGGGTATTGCAGGCCGAAAACGGCGAGCAGGCGTTTGCGATTTTAGCCACCAAACCGCACCTGGACCTTATGGTTACGGACTTCCGTTTGCCGGGCGGGATATCAGGCGTGCAGATTGCCGAGCCTGCAGTGAAGCTGCGACCGGACCTGAAGGTGATTTTTATCAGCGGTTATCCGGCAGAAATCCGTGACACCGGCAGCCCGATCACCCTCACAGCCCCGATTTTGGCCAAACCCTTCGACCTCGACACCTTACAAACACAGATCCAGAAGCTGCTCGCCTAATCGCTTGCAGCTTGCGCGCTGCGCGCCTACAACCCTTGTTGCAGCGCTGGATCATCAGGGTTTAGCTGCTCCAGTTGCGCCAGCAGCACCTGTACATTCTGTAGTTGACCGGCCTCTTTCCAGTAGCGAATCAACAACAGACGTGCCTTGCGATTGGCGGGCTGGCGTTGCAGCAACTCTTCCAGCTGACGCTGCGCCGGTTCCAGTTGCTCCAGCTCATGCAAGGCAATAGCGAGCTTGTAGCGGTACTCGCTGTTGTCTGGCTCCAGCTCAACCGCTTTGGCCAGACCCAACAACGCGTATTCGGTTTGCCCGTGATTGAGTAACCAAATCCCCAGTGCGTGTTGCAGGTACGCTGAGTCGGGGTGGGCTTTAAGCTGATTGGCCAGCAGTTCACGCGCCTGATCGGTTTTGCCGCGTTTATCCAGCAGATCAATCTGCGCCACCACAGCCTTGAGATTCTCCGGGTCCAGCGCCCGGAATTTTTCCAGTGCCGCCTGCGCCTCGTCCAGTTGCCCTTCATGCAGATACAAACGCGCGAGCTGACCTTGGGCTTGCGGGTCGTCGGGTTGTGTCTTGAGCGTGCGCTCGTACTCGTCGATGACTTGCTGCAGCGGGCCGAAATACAGTCCTTGCTCATCAGGAGACAAGCCCAGCAGGGCGCTGGCGGCGGCAAAGCGAACGCTTTGCTCGGGGGCATCCAGCAGCGGGCCGAGCAGCAGTGTGCGCTGAGCATTGGGCACCAACCCTGCAATACTTTGTATCGCCGCCTTACGCACTAGCGGTGACGAGTTTTGCAAGTCTGCATCGGCCAGCTTCAGGGCTTGCGGGCTCGGGTAGTTAGGCAGCTCGGCATGCAGGCTGGCGCGGCGAATATCGGAAAGATCAGTGCGTGCCAGTTGCTGATACAGCACCCTGGCGGCCCCCGGCTGCCCGTTATGGGCTTGTTCCAGGGCGGACGAATAGCTGTGATTGACCGTGTTTGACGGCGCGGTGCCCGGAGCAGGGCGCATCCAATACCAAAGGCCCACTGCGATCAGAGCAGACAGAAGGCTTACAACCAGGTAACGGCGAGGCTGAGACATGCAAAATCCAGTAACAGTCGTGCGTATGAAGTGCAAGATTGGGACAGTAGAGGGCTTGAGTCAAACCAGAAGAGCAATTGACCTGAAAACTGTAGTCGCTGCCGCAGGCTGCGATAAGGTCCGCAGGAGCTTCGCTTTAGACTCAACAGCAGGGTCGCTGCGCAACCCATCGCAGCCTTCGTTCCTTGTCAGCGACTACAGTCAGGCGCACATGCACAAACAAAAAAAAGCCCCGCGACCGAAAGAGCGCAGGGCTAAAAATTGGTTGGTTGCGGCCAACCAAAGGAGCTCTTTACTTCACTGCACGCTAGCGACAGTCTCGGCTTGCCAGCCACCGCCCAAGGCTTTGTAGATCGCCACTACACCGCGAAACTGATCCACTTCTGCCTGGGCTTGGCTGTCTTCTGCCGCCAGGCGCTCACGCTGGGCGTCCAGCAAGACCAGAAAATCCACCGTGCCTTCGCGGTAGCGAATCGCTGCCAAGTCAGCGGCGGTGCGGCTCGCTTCGCTTTGGCGAATCAACGAAACCAAGCGCTGCTGGCGTTTGCTGTAGTCACTGAACGCGTTCTCAGACTCTTCCAGAGCCAGCAAGACTTGCTGCTCGTAGTTGGCCAGCGCGCCATCGGCCTCTGCGTTGGCGCCGCGCAAACGTGCCCGCACGCTGCCCAGGTTGAACGCAGGCCAAGTAATGCTCGGGCCTAGAGCCCAGGCATTGGCAGCCGCCGAACCGATCTGCGAGCCACGCCCGGCGGTAAAGCCCAGAAAGCCGCTGAGGCTGACTCGCGGGAACAAATCCGCCTTGGCTACGCCAATCCGGGCCGTAGCGGCTGCCAGCTTGCGTTCGGCGCTCATGATGTCCGGGCGACGTTGCAGCAAGTCGCCGGGGTTACCGATGTTCAAGGCCTTGGCGATGGCAGGCAACTGCGCCGGGCTCAGATCAACGCTGAGGTTTTCTGGGCGCTCACCCAACAGCGTGGCGATACGGTTGCGCTCACGTACTTGCTCGGCTTGCAGTTGCGGCACGCTGGCCTCAACCGCCGCAAGCCGGGCATCGGCGCGGACCACGTCAAGTTCATCACCGACGCCGGCATCACGCAGGCTGACAGTGATGGCCTTGGAGTCCTGCTGGTTTTTCAGATTCTCCAGGGCGATATGTTCACGCAATTGTGCGCCGCGCAGTTCACCGTAAGCGTCCACCAGATCGGCAATCATGGTCACTTGCAGCTGATACAGGTCTGCCGCTGCGGCCTGTTCGTCGGCATCGCTGGCCTCCAGCTCACGCTGGATACGGCCAAACAGGTCGACTTCCCAGGCCATGTCCAGGCCCAAATCGTAGCGCTCACTGTTGACGCGCTTTTCAGTGGTGCCCGGCACCTGCCCTTTGCCCACATCGCTGCTGGCACGGCTGGTAATGGTCGGCATGGTGTCTGTGCTGACGTCATCACGAATGGCGCGGGCTGCTCGCAGACGGGCAAAGGCCACGCGTAACTCACGGTTGCCTGCCAGCGACTGAGCGACCAGTTTGTTCAGGGTCGGGTCGTCAAACTGCTGCCACCAGATCCCTTGAAAATGCGCCCGGTCGAAGCCCTTGAGGTTATCGGCGCTGATCTGTGCAGGCTCGGTGGCCGGGGTTTTGTAGTCCGGGCCAACGGCGCAAGCACTCAGGGCCAGCACCAGAAGGCTGGGAAGGAAAACTTTGAGGCTCATTGTTGCGACTCCAACTTGAGGTGCCGCGCCGCTTTGCGCGCTTCACTGCGCTCAACATAGTTGCGGATCAACACATAGAACACAGGCGTCAACAGCAGGCCGAAGAAGGTCACACCGAGCATCCCGGAGAACACTGCAACACCCATCGCATGGCGCATTTCAGCACCTGCACCCGTGGACAGCACCAGCGGCACCACACCCATGATGAAGGCGATGGAGGTCATCAGGATCGGACGCAGACGCAGGCGGCAGGCTTCCAGCACCGCAGCCAACGGGCTAAGGCCTTCGGCTTGTTTGTCCTTGGCAAATTCGACGATCAGAATCGCGTTTTTACACGCCAGTCCCACCAGTACGATCAAGCCGATCTGGGTAAAGATGTTGTTGTCACCCCCCGAGGCAATCACCCCGGTGATGGCCGACAGCAAGGTCATCGGTACGATCAGGATCACCGCCAGCGGCAGGCTCCAGCTTTCGTATTGAGCCGCCAGTACCAGGAAGGCCAGCAATACGCAGAGCGGGAAGACGAACAGCGCGGTGTTGCCAGACAGGATCTGCTGGTAGGTCAAGTCGGTCCATTCGTACGTCATGCCGTTCGGAAGTTCTTCCTTGAGCAGTTTGTCGATGGCTGCTTCAGCTTGGCCCGAGCTGTAGCCCGGGGCCGCAGCACCGTTGATTTCGGCAGTGATAAAGCCGTTGTAGTGCATCACGCGGTCCGGCCCCGAGGTGTCGCTGACCTTGATGAAGGTCGCCAGCGGGATCATCTCGCCTTTGTTGTTACGCACTTTCAACTGGCCGATCTGGTCAGGTTCGAGGCGGAACTGTTGCTCGGCCTGAACGTTGACCTGATAGGTACGACCGAAGCGGTTGAAGTCGTTGGCATACAACGAACCCAGATACACCTGCAGGGTGTCGAAGATGTCGCTGACGGCCACGCCATGGGTCTTGGCTTTATCACGGTCGATCGCTGCGTCTACTTGCGGCACGTTCACGGTGTAGCTGGTGAACAGGCCGGCCAGTTCTGGCACGTTGTGGCTTTTGGCGATGACGTTCTGTACTTCTTTATAGAGCGCCTCATAGCCCAGACCACCACGGTCTTCGACTTGCAGACGGAAACCGCCAATGGTCCCCAGACCTTGCACAGGCGGCGGCGGGAAGATCGCAATGTAGGCTTCTTCAATACCTGCGAACTTGGCGTTCAGGGTTGCTGCAATGGCAGCAGCCGACTGGCTTGGGTCTTTGCGTTGGTCAAAGTCCTTGAGCGCCACGAACACGATGCCGCTGTTGGGGCTGTTGGTGAAACCGTTGATCGACAGACCCGGGAAGGCGATGGAGTTGGCAACGCCTGGTTCCTTGAGGGCAAAGTCGGACATGCGCTTGATCACATCTTCGGTACGGTCAAGGCTCGCCGCATCCGGCAGTTGAGCGAAGGCCACCAGGTATTGCTTGTCTTGCCCCGGCACGAAACCGGTCGGCGTGTGGGCGAAGCCAAAAAAGGTCAGCACCATCAGGCCTGCGTACACCAGCAAGGCGATACCGCTGCTGCGGATAACCCGGGCAACAGTGCCGACATAGCCGTGGCTTGCACGTTCAAAGAATCGGTTGAACGGGCGGAACAACCAGCCACCGAATAGCTTGTCCAGAACCCGCGTGAAACGGTCTTTGGGCGCGTGATGGCCTTTAAGCAACACTGCTGCCAGTGCTGGCGACAGGGTCAGCGAGTTGAAGGCCGAGATGACCGTCGAGATCGCAATCGTCAGCGCGAACTGTTTATAGAACTGCCCGGTCAGCCCGGAGATAAACGCAGCGGGAATAAACACCGCGCACAGTACCAGCGCTGTGGCGATGATCGGGCCGGTTACTTCGCGCATGGCGCGCTTGGTGGCTTCTACCGGTTCGAGCCCAAGCTCGATGTTTCGCTCGACGTTTTCCACCACCACAATCGCATCGTCGACCACGATACCGATGGCCAGTACCAAACCGAAGAGCGACAGGGCGTTCAGCGAGAAGCCGAACATGTGCATGACCGCAAAGGTACCGATCAACGACACCGGCACCGCCGCCAACGGAATGATCGAGGCGCGCCAGGTCTGCAGGAACAGGATCACCACCAGCACCACGAGAATCAGTGCTTCGAACAGGGTATGAATCACCGCCTCGATAGAACCGCGAACGAAGATCGTCGGGTCATACACGATGCTGTAGTCCATGCCCTGCGGGAAGCTCTTCTTCAGCTCGTCCATCTTCGCGCGAACTTCGTTCGAGATATCGATGGCGTTTGAGCCAGGACGCTGGAAAATCGGGATCGCGACTGCGGGCTGGTTATTGAGCAAGGAACGCAAGGCGTACTGGCTTGAGCCTAATTCAACCCGGGCAATGTCCTTGAGCCGAGTGATTTCACCGTCATCGCCTGCGCGAATGATGATGTTCTCAAACTCTTCCTCGGTCACCAGACGGCCTTGGGTGTTCACCGACAGCTGGAAGCTGGTGGCGTTCGGGGCAGGGGGCGCACCCAGCGCACCGGCCGCTACCTGGCGGTTCTGTTCGCGAATGGCGTTGACCACGTCAGTGGCGGTCAAATTGCGCGAAGCGGTTTTGTTCGGATCAAGCCATACACGCAACGAGTAATCGCCCATGCCGAACAGCTGCACGTCACCCACGCCGCCGAGACGGGCCAGTTCATCCTTGATGTTGAGGATCGCGTAGTTGGACAGGTAGAGCATGTCGTAGCGCTGATCCGGTGAGGTCAAGTGCACCACCATGGTCAGGTCGGGCGATGCCTTGTCTACCGTGATACCGATGCGCGTCACTTCCTCGGGCAACTTGGGCTCGGTGCGGGTTACACGGTTTTGCACCTGCACCTGAGCGTTGTCCAGGTCAGTGCCCAGGGCGAAGGTAATGGTCAGCGTGAGTTTGCCGTCAGCGGTGGATTGCGAAGACATGTACAACATGTGTTCAACACCGGTGATGGCCTGCTCCAAGGGCGCCGCCACGGTTTCACCGATCACTTTAGGGTTGGCACCGGGGAAGTTGGCGCGCACCACCACCGTTGGCGGTACGACCTCCGGGTATTCGCTGATCGGTAACTGGAACAGCGAAATGCCGCCCGCAATCAAAATCAACAGCGAAAGTACGGCAGCGAAAATCGGCCGTTGAATGAAGAACTGGGAAAAATTCATCGAAGTTGTCGTCCCTTAACCGCGAGGAGTCGCAACGCTGGCCAGCTTCGCCGCAGGGGTTGCGGGCGTTGCAGGTAACAGGTTGCTGGCTTCCAGGGCGTGTCGTTGTTGCGCCAGTGCGGCGAGGGTTTGTTCATTGGCCATCGGGATCACTTCAGGGGTCACCGGCGAGCCAGGACGCACCCGTTGCAGGCCCTTGACGATGATGGTGTCGTCTTTGTTCAGACCGCTGCGGACAATGCGCAGGCCTTCGATTTTTGGCCCCAGGTCAATGGCCCGGTAGGCGGTGTTGTTATTGCCGTCCATCACCAATACGAACTTCTTGCCCAGGTCGGTACCGACCGCTTCGTCATTGATCAGCACGGCTTCGTAGGTGCCGCTACCGACCAGTTTGAGGCGCGCATACAGGCCCGGGGTGAAGCTGCCATCCGTGTTGTCGAACACCGCGCGACCCCGAATGGTGCCGGTTTTAGGGTTAACCTGGTTGTCGACGAAGTTCATCTGACCCAGGTGCGGGTTGCCCTCTTCATTGGACAGCCCAAGATAAACCGGCGTGGTCTGGCCACGTTTGCCATCGCGTGCCAACTGGTTGTACTTGAGGAACACACGTTCGTCGGCATCGAAGTAGGCATACACCTTGTCGGTCGACACCACGCTGGTCAGCGGCGTGACATCCGCCGTGACGATGTTGCCGGCGGTGATGTCGGCACGGCTGACACGGCCAGTGATCGGCGAGGTGACGCGGGTAAAGCTCAGGTTGAGTTTGGCCAGATCCAGTTGCGCCTGGATAGCAGCGACGGCAGCGCGCGCGGCTTGGGAGGCGGTGCTGCGCGAGTCAGCCAGTTCAGCGGAAATCGCGTTGCTCTGACGCAGACGCTCGCCGCGCTGGGCTTCGTTTTCACTGCGGGTGGCATTGGCGCGAGCTTGCTGGAGTTCGGCTTCAAGTTGACGGACAGCCGCCTGGAACGGGCGCGGGTCGATCTGGAACAACAGATCGCCTTTTTTGACCAGAGCACCTTCAGTAAAGGCGACCTGATCAATTTGGCCCGACACTCGCGGGCGGATTTCAACGGTTTCGGGTGCTTCCAGGCGACCGGTGAACTCGTCCCACTCGTTCACGGGTTGCTCAAGCACTTTGGCCACACTGACTTTTGCAGCAGGTGCAGGAGCAGTCGCTTGTGGAGTTTTACCGCATGCACTCATCACCACGATCGCCAGGGCCGCGAGTGGGAAGCGCAAATGTTTCAGTGACTGTTCCATGAGGGGGAGTCCGCCAATCTATTGAGATGGGCGGGATAATGCTGTCGCGCGCGCCGGGGCACGAATCGAACCCAGCGAAGGTTAATATCATTCAGAATGATACAAAGCTTGTCCAAGCCCTCTAGCCTGCGCGTTTTATGAGTGAGCTATCAATTAAATTCGTATTTAAACAGGGTGAAAGTCCGCTGCATTACCGGAATGAGGATTGCTCGCTGTAGGCCAGCAGGGCTTTAACACGGTGCATTTGGCCGTGGCTCAGTAGCCAATTTGACGGTAATCATTTGGACACATAAAGCTGCCTGTAAGACCACCTTGGCACATGACCTGATCACTACGCTTTTTGAATCATTGTGTAAAACAGGTCATTTCTTATGTCTTCGTTACATCAGCACACACCGTCATTAACAGCCTTTGACCCCAGAGGCCTGACCCTGCGCACGGTGGCTTATCATCGCGCCCGAGCCCAGGATGAGCCTCAGGCACGCGTGCATAGGCAAACGTTTAGCGCCGGCGGCCAGTTGCAAGAACAGTGGGATGCGCGTTTGCATCGCCTGCAAGAATCTGACCCTGCGGTGCAACCCAATCAGCACCTTCGGCACAGTTTGAGCGGGCGCGTCTTGCGCAGCCACAGTATCGATGCCGGTTGGCGTATTGCATTGAGCGGTATTGCGGGTCAGTTGTTATCGGTCTGGGATGCCCGTGGCTCACAGCAGCGTTATGAATTTGACGCTGTTCTCAGGCCGGTTGCCGTGTTTGAACAGGCCGACGATGACACGCGCGAGCGTTGCACCGAGCGGTTGGAATACGGCGCCATGAACACCCGGCATGCAGCGCGCAACCAGTGTGGCCGACTGATTCGTCACGATGATCCTGCCGGTAGCGTGTTGTACGAGCAATACGCGTTATCGGGAGCCATTGCCCAGCAAGGCCGCCTGTTTTTACGGGCAGAGGAAGCGCTTGACTGGTCTGCGCAGCTCGATGTGCGCAAGGCGCAACTGGAGACTGAGTGTCATACCAGTACGTGGCGCTACGATGCGTTGGATGGTCTAGTGGAGCAAACGGATGCCAAGGAGAATCGCCAGCAAACGTTATACGGCCCTGAGGGCGAGCCTACAGAAGCCTTGCTGGTGTTCAGCAGCGGGACGCGCAAAAGGTTGTTCGACTTGCGCACCTACAACGCACAGGGCCAGGTTGAGTCAGAGTGTGCGGGCAACAATGTGCAGACCCTAGCCACCTACAGGCCCCACGATGGGCGTTTGTTAAAGCTGATAGCGCGCAAGCCGGGGACTACCCCGGTCATTTTGCAAGATCTGACCTACACCTATGACCGCGTTGGCAATGTGCTCAGTATCAGCGACGCGGCACAACCCACGACGTGGGCCAGCAATACGAAAATCGACGCGACCGCCAGCTTTGAATACGACACGTTATCCCAGTTGATCAAGGCGACCGGCCGCGAAAATGCGTTACATGCGATCGGCCCGGCATTACCGGCCCTGGCGCAGTTTGGCTCTACCGATAACAGCCTGATGCGTAACTACACCCGCCACTATCAGTACAACGAGAGCGGCAATCTTGTGCAGATGCGGCACGTGCCGTCCAGCGGACAGGGGTATACGCAGCGCCTCAACACGGCCGCGCACAGTAATCACAGCGTGCTCAACGGCCTTGAATCGGACGCCGACCCGCTCAAGGGTTTTGATCAAAATGGCAACCAGCAATTGCTCATGCGCGGCCAGGCCATGAGCTGGAATGCACGCAACCAACTGCAGCGGGTCACGCAAGTGGTTCGTGAGCAGGGCGGTAGTGACGACGAAACCTATGGCTATGATGGTGCAGGCCTGCGGGTATTCAAGAGGCGCTCAAGTTTGGCTAAAAACCGCCAGCACATTGAGCAAGTGCGCTATTTGCCAGGCCTTGAGTTGCACAGTAATGACGCCACAGGCGAGTCGTTGAATGTGCTGTCGATTGAGGCCGGGCTCACCCGCATCAGGGCCCTTGTATGGGAGCACAAGCGTCCTGCGGGTGTTGCAGACGAGCAACTGCGTTTCAGCCTTGTGGACGCTACGACCAGCAGTACCCTTGAACTTGACGAACAGGCGGCCTTGTTGAGCCAGGAAGGGTATTACCCGTTTGGCGGTACAGCCTGGTGGGCTGCGAAAAGTCAGGTCGAGGCCAGGTTTAAGACGGTGCGATACTCCGGCAAAGAACGTGACGCCACCGGGCTTTACTATTACGGCTACCGGTATTACGCGCCTTGGCTGATGCGCTGGATCAGCCCCGACCCCGCAGGCGATGTAGACAGCCTTAACCTGTATGCAATGGTTGGCAATAACCCCGTCACACTCACTGACGCTATGGGCCTGGCACCCAACCAAACGCTTGTTCGTTCTATAGCAAGAATAATAATTACATGCGCACTGACCCTTCTCGGGTATGCCTTGGGCTGGGCAGCAGGCTATCCACGAGAGGGCGCGATGACCGGCGCGGCGGCGGGTGTTGGTTTGGGTTTAATGAGTTGGCGCACGAGTGTCGCAGCAGAACAATTACAATCCATGGGGTCAGGGGAGGAGGGATATGCCCAGTTGGTCGCCAATGTCATTCTGGAAACTTCAAAGCGCAGGGGGCTGAGCAGAGAAGAGACAAACAGGCTGGTTAATTTTATCTATACCCATCGTCAGGGATATCAAGGAGAAGGGCTTGCCATCGCTTTCAGCCCTGCGACCAACGAAAATATCTATGCCTACATTGGGCCTGCTCGGGCAGGTCTACAGCTAAACGTGATGGAAAGCACACGTGAGCCCACGCCAAGGGAAATCAGACAATTAGGTTTCAAGACTATTCAGCTTCGAGATTCGGAGCGTGCAAACACTTCAGCGCCACCAGCATCTCGCCCCTCATCCGCTCAGGGCAGTGTCAGCCAGTTTGAAACTCAAGCGGCTACTCCACTGGCCAGAAAAAAACTGGGTAATAGACCGCAGGCAGAGCCCTCCGGTGAAAGCACTTCGCAAGCGGGCGCAGCGTCTGAGCCCCGCTTCATTATTGACGAGTCGCAGATAACGCATTTAATGGAGGGCGCTGCAGGACGAAGCATTGGTATTACCCTGGGTCATTTGCAAGAGGGGCGTTTTGCAGCGGTTAACTGGCATCGTCATGCTGACAGACTCTGGTCTGCAGACTTACATGGTCATCCGGGATCAACCAGGCGAGGCGCTGTACGGTTGATGCTTGAGCACACAGGCGGCCGTACTTACCGGGCAGTCGGTCTTCGCGATCCACATCGGCGCTAATGACCCGAGCGGTATAGTTCGCTGTTACGCGGGCCGCATGCCACGTCGTACTGGGGGCACCCAGTACGACGGGAGCTCACCTAAGTGTTTGAATCTGGCTCGTGCGTATCGTTTTCGTCTTCGCTGATGGTGTACCAGGTGCAATAGGTCTGGCGGCTGAAATCACCGTTGGCACGCAGTGTCTTGATCACGCGCCCCAGTGGGTCGTAGAAGAGTTGGTCACAGTAGCCGTTTGCGCGCAGTGACGCGTCATTCAAGTAACGGTATTGATCAGCAAAGTACGGTTGGTACTGACGGATTGCCTGACCTTTGTTGTTGTATTCGGCCCGGCCGCTGACTCGCCAACGTTTGTCGCTGTGACTGCTTACTGGTTTGTCGCTGCTGTCCAGTGTCAGTGCACCGTTCTTGTCGATTTGATAAGCAGGCCCAGGCACGGTCAGTTGTTTGTTTTGCAGAACCCGCCCGAATCCGTCGCTGCACGCCAGGCTGATACGGATGATCAGATCAGCACTGTCCGCACTGGTGGGGTATCGGTCGGCCTGCAGCACCGCAACATGCACGGGCTCACGGTTGTTCATCCAACTGAAGGGTTGGTAGAAACAGGCACTGGCAGCTTTTTGCAAAGCGCTGCCCGGATCGGCAATGGCGGCTTTCGGGCTGTCATCTTTGGGGCGGGCATAGTCATCCAAGGGGTCAAACCCCACGGGCTTGCCGTCTTCTTCGCCGTAGAAGCTGGTGACCAGCAACTGACCAAATGCGTTATAGCGGGCCTCTTGCACGTTGTTTTGCGGGTCTGTGATCTTTATTGGCAGCAGGCAGCGATAGTCATGTTTAGCCTGGGTTGTGCAGCCATCCGGGGTTTTAACCGAGGTGACCAGACAGTGGTAGCGATCATGTTCAACCACCGTGATCCCATGGTCTTCTGTGGCGCGAAAATGATTGGCCCGGTAAAAATCGGCAAGGCCGCTATAAATCGCAAAGCCTTGTTTGATTGCCCATAACGTGGTTTTGGCGGTTTTTTCTGGTAGGTCTGGCTCTGGATCTGGCAGAAACGCAGTCATCGGCGTGTAGTGGGCCTCGGTCAGCGCCTTTTCCAGGTCGAAGGGTTCGGCTCCGGGCATGCGTGGTACGTCGTCATACACGGCCAGTGCCTGTTCATCCAGTTCCGCGTGTTCGCTGTGATGCCCCAGCGCCTGAATGGAGGCCTGGCCTGCAGGCAGGGGGGTAGAACTTTGAGCAAGACAGTAATAGTGCTCGGACATCCCCGCCAGCACGCGCTCAGCATTGACGCCTAGAGGGCTGTCAGCGGTGTCCGAGATGAAGTGCTCGTAGCTGATGCGTCCGTCGTCCAGGGTGTTTGCGCCTTTGCCTTTAGGCAACACTAATGCATTGCTGCGCTGACGATAGGGCAAGCCCAGACGCCAGCATTGAGGCTCGACCAAGTGAATGGCCTGGGCGCGGGCTTCTGTCAGGTAGTAGGCCTGTTGCGCTGAATCGTGGGTATCGCGCCACCATGTTTGCTGATGCGTGTCGGTGAACGGCGGCGTGTCGGTCGGGAGTTTACGCCGCGCGTAATTGATTGCCACACCGTGTTCCAGGCTACCGTACTCGTCTACACGCAGGTTAAGGGTATGACTGCAGGCCGGGTCAAGCGGCTCGCGCTCATAGCGCCAGGCAATCGACTCAATCGCCAGCAACAGGCAGCCTGAGGGCTCCAGCATGCGGACCATGTAGCGTTGCTGATTGACGGAGTAGGGCACAGCGGATTCCGCTGGATCGTTGGCGGCGTAGATCTCCTCGCGCAGCGCCGAGCCGCTGAGGGCCTTTTTCATCTCCCGGACCATCGACTCCGAGCGAGTGGTGACCAATGTATCTTGAAGGCTGTCGGTCTCCAGACGACTGAGCAACGTTAAGCCTGGAGCCTCGACGTTTTTGTCCTTGTCGTAGTAATCAGTGAGTGGCATATCGATGTGTTTGCCGGTGTGAAACCACGATTTGCGCAGCAGTGCATCGCTGTGTTCGGTACCTGAAGGTTCGCCGAGCAGGGTGGGCGTGTCAGTTTCAAGCAGTAAACCGTATCCCTGGAACGAGCGTTCCCGACTGTCATAAAACCCTTCTCGGTACTGGAACTGCTGGATCATCCGGTTGCCGCTGATCACGTCTTGTTGCTGCTGCTGGCTGACCAGATGCAACGGGAATGGCAAACCGCTGACCAGGGGTTTGTTGGCTGCCTGACGCTCTTGTTTTTCATCCAGCCATTCCTGAGCACTACTGCGATAGCTCAGGGTTGCCGTCGCGCCCATATTGTTGGTGGCGCCGGTCAGCAGGTAGGGCTTACGATTGACAAAGTCATAGCGCCAATGACGGGGGGTGGGATGCGTCGTCGTCAACACCAGACTGGAGCAACCAATGCCCTGTAAATCGGCAGTAGTGACTTGGCAGAAGCGGTCATGACACACGCCTTCAGGCCACTTTAAAAGGGTGGGTGACGATTGCAGACCATTACCAAAACGGTTCATGAAAATTTGCACGTGATCGGCTTCTACATACAACAGATCGACCGCCCCGGAACCATCCAGGTCAGCCAGCAGAACCCGCGAAGGATCGAACGCCGCGTAACTGAAAGGCAGGTTGGCGAACACAAAACTTTTACCGAAGCGCCCGCGTCCCAGGTTTGGCCAGCAGGTAATCTGGTCATGGCGAATACGGATAAGATGCTGCTGACCACTGCCCAGCACATCACTGAACGCGACCAGCTCCCTGGCTGAGTTACCGGGTTGTGGCAGTGCGTCGGTGTCGGCCTCATGGTCTATCTGCTGGGGTGCGGTAAACCCCGAGGTTCCCTGATTGATATAAAGGCGAACACTTTGGCTACCGATCAGGGCAAGGTCCTGGATACCATTACCCATCAAATCGGCCAGTTGGCCCGCGGGGTGAAAAAACTCTTGGGGCAGTGCTGCAAACGGGGTAAAGCCTGACCAGCTTCTGTCTCCATTAAGGGTGAAAAAGCCGCTCATGCCCGGCTGTGCGAGAATCCAGTCCAGCTGGCCATCACCGTTCAGATCGCTCAGTGCTTGCAAGGTGGGTTGGCTCGAGTCCGCAACAGGCACACGAGGCAAAACTTGCGCCGGGCCATAGATCACCGCGTCCTTGCCCTCAGACGGCGATGCTCTGAGCGGTTCCCGGTAGGACCAGTTATGGTCTGAGCGAGTGAGCACCCCCGGCAAGCCATCGTTGTATAAATCCACCAACTGATAGCCTGTCTGACTGAGGGGAACCTGCAAAGCGTCGAAAGGCCGGTAGTTTTCAGGTTCAGTTTTCAACACAAAGGCGCTGTACCTCAACCTCAGCGGCGGCCATTCACCCGTGCTGTCGGATGCGTCATAGGCCTGGTTTTGCACCAAATGCAGCAAGTTGCAGCCCGTTTCAGTGAGCTGGTATTGCAACACCAGGCGCCGGACCAGCACTGGAGCCGGCCCCATTTCCGGCTCGTCAGGAAAGTAATGGAACATCAAGATTTGCTGACACAACCTTTGCGTGCCGAGCTCAAAGCCGTAGGTGTAATTGAAGAACGGATCCTGACGCTGTAACCAGGGTTGATGTTCTGTGTAATTGGGTTTTTCGGTCAGCCCGATTGCTCGTTCTCCATAGTCCAGTACCAGCTCAAAGTGCCACTGTATGTCTGCCGGAACATGGCTATTCCACAGCACGAGATTCTTCAGTGCCTTGAGATTGGCATAGCAAACACGTACCAGATAACGCTGCGCCCGATAGTCATGGGGTTGGCTGGCATCTTGGGCGGCCGTGTCGCTTTTGTAGTCGTAGTAAATATGTTCGCCGTGGGGGCTCAAACTTTCTTCAAGCAGCCATTGCGCGACATGCTCGGGCGCATCGGGATCTGCACAGCGCGCCGCTTGGGTTTTGCCAAAAAAATGGATGTTTCCATCGCCACTCTGTACCAACCAGAAACCCGACGTATCTGCGCTGGTTGACCAATGTTCGATACGATCAAAAGTGCTTTCGATACGCGGAAAATAACGCACCACAGTGTGTGGCGCGCTAAGTTTTACACCGTTGTAATCACTGACGGTGCTTGAAATGAGCGCCCCTTGTGCGGTGCGTTGGGCGAACATTTCCTCACCGCCAGCGCTGACAAAACCATCCTGTCCGGTGTAGGACGGTACGCCCTTGAGGGTATTACGAACAATGGCCCCGACCGATAATCCCCAGCCCATACCGAAAGGGCCATTACCTAGCGTGCTGCGGTAACTGAGGCTAAGTGACGGGGCGAATGCGCGACCGGGTGACAGCGGCAGCGGTATCTCAAACGATGCCTGCCCCGTCATGCCCACTGCGCCCCAGCCAGTACCGATGCTCTGGATGGCACCCCCGCCCTTGGGCAAAGCCGGCGTAAGCACCTCATTATTGCCAGGTTGGCCGGTCATGCTCTGCCTCCCGGATTTTTGGCTGTGTAGCGCACGTGCACAATGATGTCAGTCAACGAGTCCAGCAGGATGGCCTGATCTTTAGGGTTGGGAAATGCCAGTTGCCAGCGAGACACCGCGCCAGTGTATTCGAAGGGTAAGTAGCGCTCATCGTGATCGAAATTCAGAGTAAACAGGCCGTTGTCATTCAGGCCGGTAGAGAGGGCTATTTCTTCATGTACGTGCAGGTTTTCCTTGATGCTGTCTGGCGCTTCGGAAAACTGGATTTTGTTGTAAGTCTGGGTCAGGGTGGCCTTGATGTTCTCATAAGGCCCCAACGTTGCAGGAAGCGACACACTGATGCTTTTGATTCGGCGCAGATAGTGCCCCGGATAGTCAGCATCAAACAGTGCTTGAGTGAGTTCAAAGTCTACGGTGCCGTTGACCAGCAGATCAGTCTTAAGTGCGCTCCACTCTTGATTCAGCGTCGCATCACTGTCTTTGCGGTGCAGTTGGCGCAGTGAAATGGTTTTACTGATTTCCAGCGCCCGCTGGTTATGCTGCAGGTAGGCAGTGCTCATTTGCAGCAGATTGAGCTTTAGCGACTCGCCCGCTGCCAGGCCCCGGTATTGGTTGTTCCACAGGGTGTTCTGAATAAAGGTTCGGGTATAGTCAGCCTGCTCAAATTGCCAGCATGCTTGAGCGGCCAGGCACAGTGAATGAGCCATGTCATAGGCCTGGAAGTAAAACGTCGACAGCTGGTTGTTGAGCCACTGATAAAGTTGAACGCTGCAAAAGCGTTTGCTGAGTGTCGCGTAAGTCGCTTTGGCCTGTATCAGCGCCGTTTCAGTGTGTCGAAGTTGTAAGCGCGAGACCCGGGTTTGTTCTGCATAAGTTTCAAGCTGGGCATCAATTTGACTGAGCTCAAGCTGGGCTTGCTCCAGTGCGTAACTCCACTCTTGGTTGCGGCGGTTGAATTGCTCGGTGCGTTCAAGGTGCAGAGCACTGGAGCGTTTTATGTGGGCTGCACCCTGGAGTGTTGCTTGTAGTGCGTGCGCAGCGCCTTCATATCGCACACCACCATTTGAAGTGCCGAAAATATTTGGCAGTAACATGGCAAAACCGGCAGCCGCCTGTGCGGTATAGGCGCCGATCTCCACCATTGCACTTTCCTGATACTCCTGAGTGGCCCGGGTTTCACCCGGGTTGACACCTTCCAGCAATTGTTTCTCGAAGTACTTGGTGCGGGCTTCGACGACCCTGCGACCGGCGCGCAAAGCCAATTGATTTTTTTCATCAGCGAGCAGTGCTTGAGCCTGCTGTTCTACAGCCACTGCGCTCAGGTCCCATGCCTGTGCATATTGCTGCGCGATCTGTTCTGTCTGCTCTTTTCGCTCAAGTAGCGACAGCAAGGTGTTTCCAAATTGAATCAGGTTATCGACAGCCAGCATGGCCTGCGCATGCATCACCTGGAAGCGATAATGGCCAGCCTGGATCTGCTGTGTGTGCAAGGCAGTGATGTGACTGTTGCCTCCTTGAGCCGCTCTTGACAGTAGCGCATGCGGTGATAGCGGGGTGGCATACAAGGAGAGTTGCAACGGTCTGCCCGCGAGGTCGAGATGATGGCGCAAGTTATGCAACCGACTGTCTATTTTGTCCCATCGTGCGGTCAAGGCCGGGTTCAAAGGTCGTAGAAAATGGGGTGTGTCTGCAGTGAGTGAGGACTGATTGTCGCGAGCGGGCTTATGAATTGGAGTCACTAATGCGACGTCTTTGAGGTTGACATTCGCTTCCGTTTTTCGCATTTTACTGGACGTTGCCGCGCTCAAGTCTTTAAGAGTGATGTTTGTCCATGAGTCAACGGATGTGAGATCTGGACGTGGCCCGAGCAAACGTTTAGCGCGTACATACCAAAGTTTGGCTTCTGCCATGCTGTCGGCAGTCATTTGTCGGTAAGCGGCATCGCCTCGATTGATCAGAATATCCAGGTACAGCTGATACAAGGCCTGACGAAAATGAACAGGTGCACTTAAAGCAATTTGATTTGGATCGTAAGGGTTGTCTCGAGCATAACTGGGTTCTGTGATGGGGGTTGTCAGGACTTTAAGCCGCCAGAAACCGGACATTTCATCGTTAACATCAGTTTTGCACCCCGGGTTGAATAAATAATGCAGCCATTTTTGAGCCTCGGCATAGCGCTGTTCCATATTCAAGCGATAAGCAACCAGCCAAGGCAGATATAAAAAAAACTCCCAGTAGTACTTGCCATGGGCGCCATGAAAGTCCAGCGGCTGAGAGTTTCCATTTTCTGTTAATGGAGCTTCTAGCCATGAATCTGGAGGTAATGAGAAGAGTGCTTCGAGGCTGACATTAGCCGCTTTTGTCAGCGTTTCGGCAAAACCGGTATTCATGCGAATAGGTTCGCGGGGTTGTTTATTTTGTGAAGAATCATTGAACTCAATAATTGAGCCGCTGAAGTCGATACATTCGGTTGTGCTATTGGTGTTTGACGTTATGCGTTTAAGTTTTGGAGCCCGGGGAATAATAGCTGTAGCTGTTTTGCCCAGGGTTACTTTTAGTGCCTTGAGTGCATACCCTAAAAGATAGGGTTGAGAGTCCCTGGCATTCACCTCAAGAATAGCGACACCATGAAGGAGGGTGATTTCAGCTTGCTCGGAGGGGATCGGGGATTGCGCATTTTTTTCAGCATAGGGACGCAGAGAATCGACGTCGAGTTGTACTTGAGAGGTCGTGGATTGTTCTGACTTGAGTTCAATCGAGGTGGCTTTCAGGTAATGGCGAGGCTCATCATATTCCTCGCCAATAATTAGCGTGTTCAAGCGATTTATTTTTTGCGGCGTGGGTGTATCTTTGTTTAGCGGGATAATAATGATCTGTTTGTAGGTGCGATTAAAAGCAGAGGTTGTTAAATTATCAAAGGAAACAGTTTTATTAGGGGTTTCTATGTCGTCGGACACGATGTCAACGCTGATTGAATACGACTCAGCGTTAGCGCTGTGCAATTGAGTAAATATATCTTTATCTATTTGAAAGCCTTTCAAGTCCAGTGTTGCTTGGTTGTCTGTGGTGAGAAACCTGGCGAGGTTTTTTTCATCGGGAGAAGCAGAAAGTATGGAGGTTTTTTGGCGGTTTCTTGTATTGATGATGTCAATATTTTGTAAATGCTGAGCGGCGAACTCCTGTTGTTTAAAGGTGATCGAGGAGCCGGGTTGCAGTTTTACACTGGGTTGCTCAATGTTGCTGAAGTCAACGACCAGTTCAAGCCATACCTCACTTGGGTTGTAATTAGAGCTAAAGGACAATTTTTGATATTTTGGGAAATCTTTCGCGAGACCGGACTTGACTACAAGTGCCCCTGTGGTGGCGTTGAACTGTAATTCGCTTTTATTTGAAATGTCTTTTATATATTCTTGTTTTTTTTCGAAATTCCAATGGGCTGAGTTCGTGTTGGGGCGTTCATTTTTATAGTGTTCGACTTCAACGATTTGACTGGTGGGGGCGTGAAAGTTGAAGTTGAGTTCGTTGTGGTCAGCGAAAATTGCTCCGTATTGTTTGGCCACTTCACGGTGTTCCGGATAGGCAAAAAAGTCTAGCAGTGTCCCGGAAGAGTAAAGTGGCTTGATGCCGAACTGCAGGTCGAGTCTGACGGCTTGGTAAAAACCCTGAGCCAGCTCTGTAGTTGTTTGAAAGGTGCCGTTCTTCACGCCTTTAATGTGCAGGCCCAGAAACAGGGAAGGTGGGGAGGTTTTTGAATCCAGCGTAGCGATAGTGGTGGTGGCAGCATTAATGCCCTCTGCACTTACCTTGAGGGTGTTGTACTCATCAATACAAACTTGTGGCAGGCTCCAGCTGCCATCGTATTTCTGATATATAAAATTCAGGCTGATCTTTGAAAAGCGAGTTTTGAGGAAGGGTTCGGAGCGCGCTTTGTACTGTTGATAATCTTCGTCGAATTTAAAATCGGAAAGATGAGCAGGTTCACTGAATGAGGGTGTGGGCTTTATCACCTGAGCCCAAATAATAAATAGCCGATTGTTGAAAAAAAACCGGGCGTACACTTCGGTCCGGGATATTGTCTGATGCGGGTAGCGGAATTTTTTGCCAGTCCGACCAGGCAGAGGCTTCAGGTTTATCTTTTTTTTCCGTGCTTGAACCGTCTTCGGATGAATGCATAGCACGTTTGGCCATGTCCAATGACCGCCAATAATAGGTGTTTTCTGCTCTGGACTTGCCTACAAAGTAATAAGTGCTATTGGCCATATTGTCGATGCCGCCATCAATGTAGCCATTAAGGGTAGTTAGGTTGGCAATATCTTCGAATCGACCCAGATAACTTTGTACTGCAGTCAAAACAGCGCTTGATTGAATTCGACTTTGATTGATATCGTTTTCAAGCTGCTGAAAGTTATCGGTTTTGTTACTTTGTAACTCCGGGTTTAAAAAAGTAGAAGGGTAATACCGCAATTGCTGGTTGGCATGCCAAATTGAGTAGGTGTGCAGTGTGTCTTGCCAAGTTGCTAATTGAGCTGGCGACATGCCCTCTGTTTCATAACCGGGCTCCAGACCCAGTGAAATGCCATTGATGTATTGCTGCAGGCTGGCAATGGCGCAAGCCACCCGACTGGTGGGTACGGCCTGACTGACAAGCACATCCAGCAACCAGTGGGTGTAAAGGTCTTCGGCTGTCTTGAGTATTTGTGTCAATCCAAGTTTTTTGAGTGCTGCGTCTTCAGGGAGTGCATGGGCTAAATAAAACGCAAGTTGTGCATCTCGCAATTTTTCATTGAGTTGCTGATCGAGAGTTTGAGGCATGGTCATTCCTTGAGTTATTCGAAAAGAAAAACGTTATGGCTTATGCGCCGCGATGACGGCTTTGCCCACCAATTGCCATTCAGGACCGGAGATATGCGCGTTTAAATGGGTGGCTGTCAGCAGCAATTTGCTGGAAAGTCCGGTGATTGTGGCGATGTCATGACCACGCATCAGCCAGTCCAGTTCCTGCACTGAACGCACTCGCTTGCCCGGCAAACGATTGACTAACCCTTCAATTTCTTTGGGGTCCCAATTGAGGATCGCTCCCAGTAATTTGTTGCAGCTTTGAGCCAGTTCGGCCGTATCATTTTTCACGGGTTCGGGGTTAGCGACCTCGAAGTAATTCAGCAGGACGTCTTGCGTTACTGCGTAGGTGGTAATGCAGTGATTGAACTGTTGAAACAGATACAAAGTACTCAGCGTTAGCTTAAGCATTGATTTATGGTCGTGATGGTTGTCAAGCCAGTGCGGTTTCTGCAAAAACACCTGCAAGGCCTCCCGTGTTAGCGGTAGCTGCAGGGTACTGTCAGCATCGGGGAGTAGCAGTAACAAGTGCTTCAGACCATGACTATGTGGCCGTCCAATTGCGTTAACGAGATGTCGTGTAGCGAATTTGAACCGCAGCTTTAGCAATAAGCTAGTGTCCGAGACATGCGAAGAATCCTTGAACAACTGAATAATGTGCTCCGCCACTGCTTGTAGACGCTGGTAGGCCGACAGTAGAAGGGGTTCAAGATCTTGTAAGACTTTGTCTCTCTGATGCTGATTGATTTTGATATCAGTATCGAACTCAACGTGATCAGAAATTACTTTTAAGAGACCTCGCTTAAGATCATGAAGTCTGGGTATTGGCTCTAACTGTGGCTGGCCTCTCACTAACCCTAAGGCAATCAACTTGCGCCACGAGTGCGGCGCAAGCGAAACTTCGGACTCAGGATTGGGTTTCGTCTTGGTATCGGTATCGGTATCGGTATCGGTCTCGGCTTTGGTTCTTGCCTTGGCCACGGGAAGGTTGAGCTTATCGATATCTGTTTGTGGAATCAGTCGTGTCTCAATGTCATCACGTAATTCATTGAGTTTTTTCAACTGCTCGCTGATGAGCGAGTTTAGCGGTGTATGACTCAGAAGCAGTTGATGGCGCAATTGCTGCACAGTGCTGCCGTTACTCTTCAACCACTTGACGGCCCAGTCCATTTGCATAAGCACATCAAGAAAGTCTGCCGGCGTATTTGAACCTGACGCGCGCAAAACGGGTTTGACCCAGTGTTCAGAAGAGTTTGCAGCACCCAGCATATCGGCGAGATAAGCGCATTCCATAACGGTAAGCCCGAACAGGCTGGCAATCCGCGTTTGTCGGTAAAAAGCAGAAAGCGTTGTTAAGTCATTTTTGAGATCGCCACTGATCTGTTGGGTACGTTTAGCCACAAAACCCAGCGACTCATCCGTATTGCTAAGGCCAAGTGCTGCACAAATCTGATACAGGGTGGTTTGTGTGGCTGCGTCTGTTGCGTTCAGGTTCAGAGAACTGTCACCGAGTTTCAGGGACTGTTCGTTTAATGCCCCTCTGTTAAAAACTCGTTCGAACAACGAATCACTGTTCCCCACTGCATGGACAGGCAGGCGGTACAGCAATGCTGAAAACTCTTCAGCCTGCAGGCCGTATCGACGGTTAAAGTAGCGGAAGACGCCTAATACACGCAGGGTGTTGTCATTAATAGCAAAAGTTTCTATCGGGCTGTCTTCACAACGCCTGGCGCTGAGAATCAGGGTATCCAGTTGTGTAAAAGATACTTTTAACCAGCGCTGCAAGCGGATCATGCGCTGCAGACGATCAAATTTTTCGGCCGTGGTGTTCAGCAGTTCAATCTGACCGTCAACATTGGTTTGAAGATCTAACCGTTTGCTTGAGTCGTCTTTTGTTGTGCCATTGACGAAGTAAGCGCCATAAAGACTGGCCATCGGTTCAGACAGCATATTTTTAGAGGGCCGAGGTAGGTACTTGCCTCGCGCTAGCAGCTCATCCATCTGTGCCGATGTCAGCCCGGTTTGCTGCATAAAATGAGCAAGTTTTTTCAGAGCTGTTTCATCGCTGCCATAGTGGGCACCGAAAGCGGATTTACTTTCTGTCCAAAAAGGCTCGGTTAACAGGGTTTGTTGTTCCGGACTTAACTCTGAAAGCAGTCGCTGGGCCTCGTAGGCCTCGTGATGGACCTTGCCATAAGCATTTGATGGCAGTTGGCCGAGCGGCAAACTCAGGCTCAAACGGTAATTGAGTTCTCCCAGCCTGGGTTTGTTATCGCTCAAGCCCAGCAAGCATTGTTGGTGCGCAAGGTCAAAGGGCAGATCAAAGGGGTAGCGTGTGATTGCCAGCACCTCATTCACCGATTTGCTTTTGTACACATCGGAGTTTTGTTTCAGGTGGGTTCGCAAATTCTCGTTCAAGGTTTCATTGACGATGGTCAACATCGGTAGCTGCCTGAAGACGCTTGAGTGGTCTATCTCCATGTCTTTTAGTTTGGGGCGTCGTGTCGCGAGGGTATTGCGCTTGTCGGTATCTTTACCGGTTTTTTCAACCTGCTCAGCAAACAGGTACAAGGCCCGCAAGTAAGCCACAGGCGAGTCGAGTGCAGCGATTGATGATGCCTCGCAAAATGCACTCCAGTTTTCTTGAAACAAGGCTGCATAGGTCGCCCCGACTTGGGCTTCACTGTCAGGGCTGCGTTTGTGCCGGGTCTGGCCAGCACTGAGCGACGCTTGCTCCCGGTGCAGGAACTCCAACTGTGCGGCATACCCGCAGGCATTGTCGTAGGCCTGTCTGGCATCGTCATCGCAGTGTCGGGCCACCTGCTCGATAAATTCGGTTCTGGATAAGCGAATGATGTCGAAGACGGAGTGCAGATTGAGCACTGTCATGGTCTGTTTGAAGTCAAGCCTGCCATCGGCGGGTGGCGCTGAAGAATCGATTAACGAATGCAGCAGAGGGAGGGAATCGGGCATAGCGAGGCTACTCCTTAGGGCCAAATGGACAATCCTTTGGTCGCTTCGAAGCTATCAAGGCACTCGGGTGTCGACAGCCAGACCGGGCCCTTTGCAGGCTAGGAGATATCGCTTCTTGTTACAGATAAAGGCGTTTTGCTTGCCTGACTTGGGGTGCGAATCAAAAGTCGAGTGACACATTAACCCTGGTTTAATCGCCCGGTGTGACGCTCCTGAGCCGTTGAAGAGTGCGCGTTGCTTCTTTGCGCATTGCGTCTGGCCCCAGCCCCATTAAGGAACTGCTATGTCATTTATCAAGCGCTCATCCGCCTGTCTGTTGGTCGCCTGCGCTTTACCGTTAATGGCCAATGCGGCGTCCGAACCCTCGACGCCAAGCTACGGTGAGGAGCTGCAAGGTTTTCAATACCCGTACCCGTTGCATCACTTTGCCTTCCACTCTCAGGGCCAAGTGCTACAGATGGGCTATATGGATGTAGCGCCGACCGGCACCGCCAATGGCCACACGGCCGTGTTGCTGCATGGCAAAAACTTCTGCGCGGCGACCTGGGGTGACAGCATCAAAGCCTTGAGCGATGCGGGTTATCGGGTGGTGGCGCCGGACCAGATTGGTTTTTGCAGCTCAACTAAACCGGCAGACTACCAGTACAGTTTTCAACAGTTGTCAGCCAACACCCATGCTTTACTGGCCAGCCTTGGCATCGACAAAGCCGATGTGATCGGCCACTCCACCGGCGGTATGCTCGCCACGCGTTACGCGCTGATGTACGCGCCGCAGACCGAGAAGCTGGTGCTGGTCAACCCCATCGGTCTGGAAGACTGGAAGGCCCTGGGCGTGCCATGGCGCAGCGTTGATCAATGGTACGAGCGCGAATTGAAGCTGGACGCCAAAGGGATTCGTACCTACGAACAGAACACCTACTATGCAGGGCAGTGGAAGCCTGAGTACGACCGCTGGGTCGATATGCTGGCCGGCTTGAACAAAGGGCCCGGGCACAAGCGGGTGGCTTGGAACTCGGCGTTGATCTACGACATGATCTTTACCCAGCCGGTGTTCTATGAATTGCCCAACCTGAAAGTGCCGACGTTATTGCTGATCGGTGATGCCGACACCACAGCCATCGGCAGTGATATTGCACCGCCCGAGGTCAAGGCCAGAATCGGGCATTACAAGGTCTTGGGCAAGCAAGCGGCCAAGCTGATTCCGGGCGCGCAACTGGTCGAGTTCCCTGGTATGGGCCATGCGCCACAAATGGAAGATCCGGCAGGGTTTAATCGGGTGCTGATAGAGCGTTTGAATAGTCTGTAGGTGTTGCTGCTGGCTGCGATATTGCGGGCAAAAATCAAAAGATCGCAGCCTGCGGCAGCGACTACGGCGGGTTCATCTGCGTATCAAACCTTGATTTAGAGCGCTTACCTGCGTTATAGCTAAAAAGGTATTCAATAGTTTTACAGGAAATGACAACCACTTATGGACGGAAGCACACGTATCCATCGCCAGCTCGGCTCACATTTCGCCACCCTGATTGCGCAATGTGGGCCTCATCTAAAAGGCTGTGTTCGCGCAACCACAGGGTGTCTCTCTCGCCTCCTGGCAAACCTCGCATTACCCCACCTCAAACCCTGTTTTTCAGGGAGCAGTGCCAACTGGCGCCACTGTTACATCCCTCCGCCTGATTTTTTCTGATCGTTCGCCCGACCGGCGCTTTTACCGCACGTTTTTAAAGGCGTGTAGGGCTGCCCGGCTTTTTATCTGAACCTTTCATTGTTGACCTGCTGCGTCTACTGGACAGTGGTTTCAGGTCTCCATCAGCGCTTTGCTGGCCATCCAGAAACAGGCGGCCAAGCGCTCGCAGTACAAGGAACGACACCCCCATGATCTATTTCCAGGGCAAGAGAATCTTGAGCGCCATCTTTGATATGGATGGCACCATGTTTGACACCGAACGCCTGCGTTTCAAAACCCTCAAACAAGCTGCCGTTGAGCTTCACGGCACGCCGCTGAGCGAAGAAACGCTTATTGGTTCATTAGGCTTGAGCGCGAAAAAGGCCGAAGCGCTGGCCAAGGCCAATCATGGCGAAGACTTCCCCTATGCCCAAGTGCGCAAGCGCGCGGATGAGCTGGAACTGGCCTATGTGCGTGACCATGGCGTACCGATCAAGGATGGCTTGCTCGAAGTGCTGGAACGCCTGCGCAAGTACGGCCTGACCATGGCCGTTGCCACCTCCAGTCGGCGTGCGATTGCCGAGGAATACCTGATCAACGCCAATGTCTTGAAGTATTTCGATGTCACGGTGTGCGGTGACGAAGTGACCCAGGGCAAGCCACATCCAGAGATTTTCCTGACCGCAGCCAGTGCGCTGAATTGCCTGGCGCCGCATTGCCTGATGCTCGAAGACTCCGAAAATGGTTTGCTCTCGGCCATTCGCGCCGAAGGCCAGCCGATTCTGATCGAAGACATCAAAGCCCCCGCGCCCGAGGTCAAGGCCGGGGCTCTCAAGGCCTACCAGAACATGCATGAGTTCTTGGCTGACTTGAACGACTGCATGCCCGACCTGGGCACGCCGGAGCTGACCGAGAGCTTCCCGCAGGCGTTCAACCAGTTCAGCGTCGGGATTCATGGTTTTGGCGCCATGGGCGGCGGCTATCTGACGCAGATTTTCTCTCATTGGGATGGCTATACCCGGCCGTGTGAAATCATTGCCGCGACCCGCTCGCGGATGTTGCGCGACACCATCCAGGCATTTGGCCGCTACAGCGTGCGCTATGGCGCGACGTCATTCGACCAGACCATCGATAACCTGACCATGATCGACCTGGACGACGCCGAAGCAGTGATCCGCATGTACGACGTGGCGGAAATCATCGGGCTGAGCTTGCCCGAAACGGCCATTCGCAATCAGGCGCACGTGATTGCCAAGGGGTTGATCCGCCGCTATGAGCGACGCGGGCGTGAACTGACGATTTTGACGGTATTGAATAAAGTGGGCGGGGCCGATTTTGTAAGGCGTCACGTGAAAACCCAGTTGGCTCAGCTAGTGTCGCCGGAGATTGCGCAAAAAATTCTTGATAACACCCATTTTGCAGAAACGGTGGTCAGTCGCATTGTCTCGAAAATCTCCAACGATGCACTGGTGCGGCAATTGCGTATCAAATCGAAGATTTTCCAGAACAGCCTGGATGAGCAGCCATTGCCCCGTAAAGCTTTACCCAAAGTGCCTGCGCCTGAGTACGAGCGTTTGATCGCACGTTTTCGGCCCTTTGCCCAGTCGAGCAACGCCCTTAGCCAGTTGCACCTGATTTTGTTTAACAGCGAGTCGGACATGCCGCTGTACGCAGAGCGCAGCAGTAATTTGCTGGAGCGTTTGCGTCAGATCAAAACCGTGGACGACATCAGCCAGACCCAGGTCATGAAAAACCTGCTGTGGAACGGCCCGCACGCGATCATTGCCTGGTACGCCAGTGTGCTGGGTTACAACGTATTGGGGCAGGGCATGGGTGATGCGCGGGTCAGCGCCCTGGCTGAACGCTTGATTCACCAAGAGGTTGGCCCGGCGCTGGTGGCCGAATACCCGCAGATGGCCGAGGCGGTGGCAGATTTTTCGAAAACCTTTCTGGAACGCTGCAACACCTCGTTCAAAGACCCGTGTGCCCGCGTTGGACGTGATCCGTTACGCAAACTGCAACGTAACGAACGGATTTTTCGCAGCATTGATCTGGCCCGTAAGCACGGCATTGACAGCAGCGCCCTGGAGTTTGGCAGCGCCCTGGCCTTGCATTACGCAGTGTATTGCGCCGACAGCAAAGACCCGGAAAGCCAGTTGATCCGCAGCGTGTATCACGCGTCGGGGAACATTGAAAACGTACTGACCTACAGCGGCCCCTACAACGGCAAAGCCTATCCGGGGCTGGACCCGGTGGCTGATGCTGCGTTGGTGAAATCCATTAGCAAGCAGTTTGCTCGGTTACACGAACAACTGCCTGCCGTCTGTGGCTTGTAGTCGCTGAGGAGCGAAGCGAGGCTGCGATCGGTTGCGCAGCAGCCGTAAAATCCCATGACACGGTATGCCTGAGACACCGCATTGCCCGGATTTACGACGACTGCGTCCTCGATCGCAGCCTCGCTCCGCTCGTCAGCGACTACAGATCTTTAACGTCAATACGGCATCCAACCCGCCTTCGGGCCGGTTACGCAGCACCAACGTGCCGCCATGGGCAGTCGCTACGGTCTGGGCAATACTCAAGCCCAGGCCGTAGCCGCCGGAGCTGCTGTTGCGCGAAGTATCGAGTCGGTAAAAGGGCTCCAGCACTTGAGTCAGTTGCTCAGGCGCAATGCCGGGGCCGCTGTCGCGCACGGTAATGACTAATTGCTCAGGTTGCTCATCGACGATCACCTGTACGTCACGGGCATAGCGCACGGCATTTTCCAGCAGGTTTTGTACACACCGCTTGAGGCTCCGGGCATAACCCGACACCGGGTGTTTGGCACGGCCTATCAGGGTGATGTGCTCGCCAATGTCCTGCAGGTCAGCCTGCAAGCTTTGCAGCAAGGCGTTGATGTCGATGTTCTGCCGGGCTTCGTTGATTTCACCACTGCTGACAAACTCCAGCGTGGTCGACACCAACCCCTCCATATCGGTCAGGTCTTTGCGAAAACGCTGCTTTTGTTGCTCGTCATCAAGCATTTCGGTGCGCAGGCGCAGGCGGGTGATCGGCGAGCGCAGGTCATGGGACACCGCCGCCAAAAAACGTGTGCGCTCGGCCAGGCTGTGCAGCAGACGCTGTTGCATCAGGTTGAAGGCCTCGGCGGCGCGGCGGACTTCCACCGGCCCTTCGACTTCCAGTGGCTTGCGGCGGATATCGTTGCCCAGCGCCTGGGCGGCCTGAGCCAGTTGGTTTAATGGCCGAATGGCCAGGCGCACGGCAAACAGGGCGATGATCACCAGCACGATGATGCGCACCAGGTAGATACGCCAAAAGTAGTCAAGCATCACGTCGGCCGGGGACAGGCTGGTCCAGCCTTGGTCTTCCTTGGCCTGCACCTGCAGCCAGCGCCCGTCGGGCAGTTGCAACTCAAGGGCGTATTGGCCAGCGACCGGGCTGGAGCCGAACAAGCTGTTGATCCCGGCTTTTTGGCCCTGTTGATCAAGCAGGGTCAAGTTGAGCAAGCGCAGAGGTGTGCGAGTGGCGGTTTTTTCATTGATCAGGTTTTTCAGCAGGTCTTCAGTCGCTTGATCCTGAGTCGACAGCCGCGCGCTGGCGGGGAGGGGCGCATCGCGCTCGGTCAACTGAAAGTCAGGCGTGTTCAAGTTGCTGAGCAACTGGGTGGTGTTCTCGGGGCTGGACGCTGACACCCGCACGATATCGGCCAGGCGGCTGGCAATCAATCGGGTCGGGATCTCCAGCACCTGGCTGTGACGCACGTCATACCAGATGCTGCTGGTAGCCACCTGGGCGCCGAGCATACCGGCCACCAGAATGATCACCAGCCGCCCATAAAGCGTGCGCGGTATCAGCTTCATGATTCGTGGGTCACCTTGCTTGAGGTCAGCATGTAGCCTTCGTTGCGCACGGTTTTGATCAGCTCGGGTGTCAGTTGCTGGCGCAGGCGGCTGACGCACACATCAATCGAGCGGTCGAAGGGCGTACTGTCTTTCTCGAACACATGATTGAGCAAAAAATCCCGGCTCAGCGGGCGGTTAGGGTGCTGCAACAATAAGCGCAGCACTCGGTAGTCGGAATTGCCGAGGCTGATCACCAGTCCTTCGGGGGACAGCACCTGACGCGCGCGGGTGTCGAGGCGCCAGCCGTCGAAGTTCACATACGGCGCTTCGTCGACCCGTGCCCGCTCCGGAAAACTCTGCGCGCGGCGCAAGACCACCTTGATTCGCACCAGTAATTCTCGCGGATCGAACGGTTTGGGCAGGTAATCATCCGCGCCAATTTCCAGCCCGACGATGCGGTCAATCAGGCTGCCGCGTGCGGTGAGCATGATCACCGGAATATTGGAGGTCACCCGTAACGTGCGGCACAGGCTGAGGCCGTCTTCGCCGGGCAGCATCAGGTCCAGAACGATCAGGTCAATGACGTTCATCTCCAGACGGCGATGCATCTCCTTGCCGTCACAAGCCGTTGACGTCTGATAGCCGGCATCGCGCAGGTACTCGGCCAGCAGTTGGCGGATTTCGGGGTCGTCATCGACGATTAATACGTGATCTAGCTTGGACATGTGAACTCGTCTGGGCCTTGGGAAAGATGTGCAATAGCGGATTTTGCGATGGCGAGGCCAGCGAAATGTAATGAAATGTTGTGGCGGCGATTTTCATGCGCCGCCAATACAAAGTCGAACAATTGCCGGCAATGACCCTCTTTAGAATGGCGAATCTAAATGCGAGTCATTGTAATTAAGGAAGGTCCGATGCCATCGTCACCCGATGCGGCTGTTGTTCGCAATACCCCTTATGCCTTGAACGGCACGCTGGCGCCCTTTATCGGAGTGATGGCGCTCGGAGTCTTCAGCGTGCCAACCCGTGCTGCCGAGCAAGCTGACGCTGCCCTGACCTTGCCTGCCTTGAGCGTTCAGGGTAGCTACGATTCACCGTTCAAGGTGGACGAAGTGTCCTCGCGCAAAGTCATGACACCGCTGCTGGACGCCCCGCAAAGTATCACCATCGTGCCCCAACAAGTGCTCAAGGAACAAAACGCGCAGAGCCTGCAAGACATTCTGCGCAACGTGCCGGGCATCACCTTTATGTCAGGGGAGGGCAACCTAGGCTGGGGCGACCTGTTTTCTATACGCGGGTTTTCGTCCGAGCAAAGCCTGACAGTCGATGGCGTGCGCGATGCGGGCATGTCGAGTCGCAATGACACCTTTAACCTGCAACAGGCTGAAGTCTTCAAAGGCACCGGTGCGATTGAGTCGGGCATTTCAGCGGTGGGCGGCAGCGTCAACCTCGTGAGCAAGGAAGCCCATTTGGGCGATGCCAACCGCATCTCTGCCGGTGTCGGCACCGACGGTTACCGCCGGGTGACCGCCGACATCAACCAGGAACTGACCGACACCAGCGCCGTGCGCATCAACTTGATGAAGCATGAAAGCCAGGTGGCCGACCGTGATGACGTCGATTACGACCGCTGGGGCATCGCCACCTCACTGGCCTTGGGCTTGTCGACACCGACCCGTGCTTACCTCGATTTCTTCTATCAAAAGGACGACAACACCCCAGACGGCGGCTTGCCGATTTTGCGCGGCACCGATGGCAAACGCATGCCCGGTGTCAAACGCAACAATTGGTACGGCGACTCCAGTTTATACACCCAGCAGACCGAGACCACCTCGCTGACCGGGAAGCTGGAACATGACTTTGACAACGGCGCCTTGCTGACCAACCAGGTGCGCTGGCAGCAAACTGACAACTTTGCGGTCTTGTCCCCGGCACGGTTTTTCTCCGCCAACCCGGATGGTTCCAAGACCTGCACCGGCACCCGTTGCGCCACCCTGGGTTATGTCGGCGTGGGCCCTGTGTCGACGGTCAACGGGGTCAAGGTGTATACCGATTACACCAACAACGGCAGCACCGCCAACGGTGTGTTGCGCGGCAGCGATTTCGGCCTGTCCAGGCGCTACACCATACTCGACAACCAGACCGACCTCAGCTTTGCCTTCGACACCGGCTCCATCAGCCATAAGGCTGTGACCGGCCTGGATCTCTACCACGAAACCTACGGCGGCCTGCACCGCAATGCCAAGGTCCCGGCGGCGAACATGACGTTCGACATGGGCGACCCGCAACACAGCTTTGATACGGTCTACACCACTAAAGGCTTTAACGAACCGCGCTCCAGTATCGACAACGCCGGGTTGTACGCGGCCGACACCCTGACCCTCAATCAGTGGTGGCAAGTGATGGGCTCGCTGCGCTACGACAATTGGACCGCTGAAACCACCCAGAGCGGCCAGGCGAATATCAAAGACACCTCGGGCGCCTGGAGCGGCCGTGCCGGTGTGGTCTTCAAACCCCGACTAAACGGCACTATTTACGCGTCTTACAGCCAATCGGCTCAGCCTTCGGCGGTGGGCGCTTCGACCAACAACCAGATCTATGGCGCGGCGAGCACCAGCAGCTACAAGCCTGCCCAATCGAAAACCTATGAACTCGGCACCAAGTGGGATTTGCTGGATAAAGGCATCAGCGTGACGGCGGCGATTTTCCGTACCGAGCTGGAAAACTCCTGGGAATACACCGAGGGCGATGCTTCGCCGGTGCGCGCACTGCCTGCCAAGCGGGTCGACGGCGTCGAGTTGGGCCTGCAAGGCAACATTACCGAGCGCTGGACGGCCTACAGCGGTTTCTCGGCGCTTAAAAGCGATCAGACCAAGGGCGTCAACAAAGGTGAAGAGGCCAAGAACGTTCCCGACCTGACCGCCAATCTCTGGACCACCTATGCCTTCACCGACGATCTGAGCTTCAGCTACGGCGCCAACTACGTCGGGCGTCGGCGCTACACCGACAACAAATACGTGGGCGGTCTGAACAACAACAGCAGCAATGCCGATGGCCCGTCCGGGGTGCTGCCGATCTATACCCGTGACAAAGAAAAGGCGCCGGGCTACTGGGTGCACTACGTAGCAGCGCAGTACAAGGTCAACCGTCAGACCACGGTCAACCTCAATGTCGACAACCTGTTCAACACCTTTTATTTCAGCCGTATTGGCGCCTCCCTGGATGGTTTCCAGCTGTATGGCGTACCGGGTGCCGGGCGCACGCTGACCGCCAGCATCGACTATGACTTTTAAGCCTGCCGGGCGCGGGAGCCGCGCATGCTGATCGAGATTACCGACGTCTTCACCGCCGACGAAGTGGACGATATGCGCACGCGGCTGCTGGCTGAACCATGGGTGGACGGCAAAGTCACGGCCGGGCAGCGCTCGGCCCGTGACAAGTTCAACCGCCAATTGAACGAGGATTCTGCGCTGGGTGTGTTGTTTGGCCAGCGCATCCTCGCGCGGTTGTCCGAGAACGCGTTGTTTATGTCGGCGGCGCTGCCCAAGCGGATTTATCCGCCCTTGTTCAATCGTTACAGCGGTGGCGAGGCGTTCGGCTTTCATATCGACAACGCCATTCGCGGCATCAAAGGTGTGCGCGAACGGGTGCGCACCGACCTGTCCGCCACCTTGTTTTTGACCGACCCGCAGACCTACGACGGCGGCGAACTGGTGATCCGCGACACCTTTGGCGAGCGCAGCGTCAAGTTACCGGCCGGGCATCTGGTGCTGTACCCCGGCACCAGCGTGCACAAGGTTAATCCCGTCACTCGTGGCGAGCGGGTGGCGGCATTTTTCTGGATCGAAAGCCTGGTCCGCGAAGACAGCCAGCGCAGCCTGTTACTCGACATGGATGTAGCCATTCAGCGCCTGAACGCACAACAGGCCGACGACGAGTCGTTGCTGCAACTCAGCGGCGTGTACCACAACCTCTTGCGTCGCTGGAGCGACGTGTGAGCCCTTCATTTAGTGGGAGATTAATCGTGTCCAAATCGTTTTCACGCATGTGGTCATTGCTGGTGGTGTTAATTGTTAGCGGGTTCGGCATGGTGTCGTCGGCCTGGGCCAAAGACGTCACCGACGTGCTGGGGCGGGTGGTCGACGTGCCTGAGCATGTGCAGCGGGTGGTGCTGGGCGAGGGTCGATTGATTTCGACGCTGGCCATTCTTGACCGCGATCAGCCTTTTAAGCGTGTCGTGGGCTGGCAGAACGACCTGCGCAAACTTGACCCCAATACCTACGCCGCTTACGTGGCGAAGTTTCCAGAGGTCAAAGACATTCCGCTGATTGGCCAGGCCTCGGAGCAGAGCGTCAGCGCCGAGGAAATCCTCTCGCTGAAGCCGGACCTGGCGGTGTTCAGCATCTCCGGCCATGGCCCGACCGAGCACAGCCCGGTAGCCGATATCCTCGAAAAAGCCGGCATCCCGGTGCTGTTTGTCGACTTTCGGGTCAACCCGGTGCAGGGCACCCATGACAGCATGACTGCACTGGGCAAGGCTCTTGGCTGTGAAGCACAAGCTCAAGCTTTCCTGGATTTCTACCAGCAGCACATTGACCACATCACCGAAACCTTGGGCGCAATCGACGACAGCAAACGCCCTAGCGTGTTTCTTGAACTGCTGGCCGGTGTCTGGGCCAACCCTGGGCATACCACGGGTAAAGGCGGTATGGGCGAACTGATCAACCTGGTGGGCGGACGCAATATTGCCGCTGGCGTAGTGCCCGGCGCACTGGGCGATATCAGTGTTGAATACGCGCTCAAGGCTGATCCGGACATTTACATCCTCACCGGCAATCAAAAGCCGGGCGTGATGATGGGCGCAGGCATTGACCAGGCCACGGCCCAGGCATCGCTCAAACAGGTGCTGAGCCGCCCTGAGTTTGCCCAACTGCGAGCGATTCGCGAAGGCAATGTGCATGGCTTGTGGCATGACTTTTACAACTCGCCGTACAACCTCCTGGCGATAGAGGCCATGGCCAAGTGGATTCACCCCGAAAAATTTGCCTCACTTGACCCGCAGCACACGCTGGAGCAAATCAACCAGCAGTTCCTCGGCATGCCGCTGGCAGGCCAATACTGGATCAGTGAGCAGAAATGACCGCGCACTTGAACCCCGCCGTGGCCGCTGCCAGCCACGGCTACCGCCGTCTGCTGGCGCGACGGGTCGGCTTGTTGGTGGGCATCGGCATTGCCTTGGTCGCGGCGGTGTTGCTTGATCTGTCGACCGGCTCTTCGGGGATGACCCTTGGGGCTTTGGTTGACGGCCTGTTGCACCCGCAAAACCTGGCCGTGACTGACCGGGTGATCATCTGGAATGTGCGCTTGCCCTACGCGCTGATGGCGGTGCTGGTGGGCGCAGCCCTGTCACTGGCCGGTGCAGAAATGCAGGCCATCCTCAATAACCCGCTGGCCAGCCCCTTTACCCTCGGGGTGTCGTCGGCGGCTGCGTTAGGCGCTTCGCTGATCATTGTTTTTCCGGTCAGCAGCGCTTTATTGAGCCGCGATTCGATCGTGGCGCTGTCCGCGTTCGTGTTTGCCTGCGGCTCGATGTTTTTACTGCATGGCATGTCGCGATTAAGAGGCGCCGGGGTAGAAACCCTGGTGCTGTTCGGCATTGCCCTGGTGTTCAGTTGTAACGCTTTGGTGGCGCTGTTGCAGTTGCTGGCCACCGAAGATGTGCTGCAACAGCTGGTGTTCTGGAGCTTGGGCAGCGTCGCGCGGGCCAATTGGGACAAGTTGAGCATTCTCGCCGTGGTGCTGGCGCTGATCATGCCGTTTTCGCTGCAGGCGTCTTCGCGCATGACTTTGTTGCGCATGGGTGAGGATCGCGCGCAAAGTTTTGGCGTTGACGTGCGCCGGCTGCGGTTTTTCTCGCTGCTGCGCATCAGCTTGCTGTCGGCGACGGCGGTGGCCTTTGTCGGCACCATTGGCTTTATCGGTCTGGTGGGCCCGCACATTGCGCGCATTTTGATTGGTGAAGACCAGCGCTTTCTGTTCCCGGCCAGCGCGCTGGTGGGGGCGCTGTTGCTGTCACTGTCCTCGGTGGTCAGCAAAATCATCATGCCGGGGGTGATCGTGCCGGTCGGCATTGTCACCGCTTTGGTGGGCGTGCCGATTTTTGTGGCGCTGGTGTTCAAGCGGGGTCGGCAGCTATGAGTGCTCAAGGCTTAGTGATCAGCCATGCCCAGGTGACTTATGGCCGTCGTGTAGTGATTGCAGATGCGTCATTGCCCGAGCTGCAACCCGGCACTCTCACCGCGTTGATCGGGCCCAATGGTGCCGGAAAATCCACGTTGCTACGCGGCCTGGTGGGGCTTGAACGCTTGCAGGGCACGGTCAGCTTGCAAGCCCGGCAACTGACGACGATGTCGGTGTCGGAGCGAGCGCGACTCATCACCTACATGCCGCAACACCTGCCGCCGGGGCTGGGGCTCAGCGTGATCGAAAGCGTCATGGCGGCCTTGCGTGTCGGTGGTAGCGGTGGTGATTACCTGGAACAGGCCTATGCCGCCTTGCAGCGCATTGGCATCGAACACCTGGCTGATCGCATGCTCAATGCGCTCTCGGGGGGGCAGCGGCAACTGGTCAGCCTGGGGCAACTGATTGCGCGTCGTCCGAGCGTCATGCTGCTGGATGAGCCCACCAGCGCGCTGGACCTGAGCTACCAATTGCGGGTGATGGAATGCGTGCGTGACATGGTTCGCCAGCACCAATTGATCGCGGTAATCGTAATGCATGACATCAGCCTGGCGGCGCGTTATGCCGACACTATCGCCGTGTTGCAAGACGGGCAAATCATGGGCTTTGGTGCCGCAGAAGAGGTACTGACCCCGCAACTGTTTGCCGATGTGTACGGTGTCAAGGCGCGGGTCGAGCGCTGCTCGCAACAGACCCTGCAAGTGCTGGTGGATTGCCCTGCCTAATAAGTAACTTATTGATTTTAAAGGCCCTGTAGGAGCGAGCTTGTCTCGCGATCTTTTAAAAAATCAAAAGATCGCGAGGCAAGCTCGCTCCTACCGTTATCAGGGTGGTTATCTGCTCCTCAACACTACCCAAAAGCTCGCCACCAACAGCACCAGCACCACCGGGGCGAAGGCGCTGACACCCAGTTGCTCCAGCAATACGCCGCCGAGAATCCCGCCGCCTGCAATGGCGGTATTCCAGGCGGTTACCAGCATGGATTGGGCGACGTCTGTCGCGCAGGCAGCGACCTTGGCCATGGATGTTTGAAACAGGGTGGCGGCGCCACCGAATGCCAAACCCCAAGCGCCTACCGCCAGATAAACAATGCTCGGTACCTTGTCCGCAAGGGCCAATGCCAGGGCGGCAAGGGCAAAAACAGCAATGCTGGTTAACGTCAGCATGCGCAGATGACGGCCGATCAAAATGCCGATAATCCAAATGCCCAGCAGAGACGTCAAGCCAAACACCAACAGCACCAGGCCCGTACGCTCGGCCATGCCTGCCGCGCCCAGGAACGGCGCGATATAGGTATAGAGAATGTTGTGCGCCAGGACAAAAGCCAGCACCACAAACAACACCGAGCGGACACCGGGTAACTGGAAAACCAGACGCAACGGCAGTCGTTTTTCCTGAGCTTTCCCGGCAAAATCAGGGACTTGTAAGCGCACCCAGAACATCAGCAGTACGGCCAGCACGCTCATGATCGCAAAGCAGATGCGCCAACCCACCAACACCCCCAGGAACGTGCCCGCCGGAACACCCAGCGACAGGGCCAGCGGTGTACCGACCATCGCTACGGCAATCGCCCGACCTTGTTGATGGGGCGGCACCATGCGTGCGGCATAACCCGCCAGCAGTGCCCACAATAACCCAGCCGACATGCCTGCAAGAAAGCGCGCCAGCATCGTCAGCGCATAACTGGTAGACAGCGTCGTCACAGTGTTGGCCACCACAAAGCCAGCAATCGCGATCAGCAGCAATGGGCGCCTGCGCATGCCCTGCGTGGCGGCCGTCAACGGAATGGCCGCCAGCAGTGAACCGATGGCGTAGATCGTCACGGTCTGGCCCACCCACGCCTCGGAAACAGCCAAGCCTTCGGCCATTTGTGGCAGCAGCCCGGCGGGCAAGGCTTCGGTGAGGATGATGATAAAAGCGGTCATGGCCAGCGCCAGCAGCGGGGCCAATGGCAGACGTTCGGTCTTAGTCAGGGCTGCGCTTGGGCTCATGGACGCACCGCCAGACCACCGTAGACCGCATCGCGCAGATCACTGACGAAGCGCCCGGACATGCCAGCGCCTACTAAAGGGAAAGCGCCCGCATCGAAGATGAGCTCAGGGCTGTAATCAATGCCTGCGGTGTCTTCAACCACTGGCACACATTCACCCTCGCCAAGTCGATGCGGTGGCAGGCCACTAACGTAGGCGGAGGCTGCTCGCTGTGGATCATGTGCGGTAAAACCGGTATCGAGCATGGCCAATGGCCCTGTCTCCAATTGCTGGATAGCGTCGCCCAACGGCACCCCTTGAATGCGCGCAACCAAGGCACCGAGGTCATCGGTGGCCAGTGAATAGCGCCACTGAGTACCGGGCTCAAACAGCAATGGCACGCTGGCAATGCGGCGCAAGTTTTCTTCCAGGCTAATGCTCGAAGCGTCCATGCCGCAGGAGACGCCCGCCCGGGCATACAGCCGTTGGTCATCCAGCGCCTGCTGGACAACGGTCTGGATACGTTCAGATAGCTGCGCCGAGATAACGCCTTGGGGCAGGGGATAGGTGAAGGCGGTCATGGTCACTCCTGGTTAAATAAGTCGTGGCCTGACAATAGAAAGGTCGAGATTAAAGAAAAAGCGGGATACAGTTCCTTGATGTACGGACTTGAATGTCCGCAATCAAACGACGAGGGATGCAATGGACAGCCTGAATGGCTTCGTTGTCTTTGTTCAGGTCGCTGAAACCCGCAGCTTCGTGGCGGCGGGGCGACTGTTGGGGGTGTCCGCCTCGGCGGTCGGTAAAAGCGTGGCGCGGCTCGAAGAAAAGCTCGGTGTGCGGCTTTTTCATCGCAGCACCCGCAGCGTGACGTTGACCGCGGAAGGTGCGTTGTTTCTGGAGCGCAGCCGGCGCATCCTCGCTGAGATCGAGGCCGCCCAGCAGGAACTGTCGCAAGCCTCTGCTGCACCGCGCGGGCGCCTGCGGGTGAGCCTGCCGATGGTCAGCTCGCTGGTGCTGCCGGTGCTCGGCGAATTTATGCGCGCCTTTCCCGAGATTGAGCTGGACCTGGATTTTACTGACCGTAGGGTTGACGTCATCGAAGAAGGTTTTGATGCCGTGGTGCGCATTGGCAACCCCGTCGATTCAAGATTGTCGGCCCGTCGTTTGGGGTCGTTCGCCATGCAGGTGGTGGCTTCACCGGATTATTTGGCACTGCGGGGCACGCCGCAGGTCCCGGCTGATCTGTTGCAGCACACCTGCATGCACTATCGCTGGCCCAACAGCGGCAAGCTCGAAACATGGGCGTTGCGCCAAGCCCCTGGCGAGCCCGAACTGCAACTGCCCACCTCGATGATCTGCAACAACGTCGAAACCCGCGTGTGTTTTGCACTGCAAGGATTGGGCGTCACTTATCTGCCGGAGTTCGCCATCCGCGAGCCCTTGGCCGATGGCCGCCTGCAACTGATTCTGGAAGATTATGTGGAGCACCGCGGGGTGTTTTATGTGCTCTGGCCCGCGAGCAAACACCCGTCGCCCAAAGTGCGGGCGCTGGTGGATTTTCTCTGTACGCGGATAGCTTGATAAAGATCGCAGCCTGCGGCCCCTCTTATCAAAAAAGAATAAGTTATCGATTCTAAAGACCTTGTAGGAGCGAGCTTGTCTCGCGATCTTTTGATCTTGATCTGGCTTGTGATCTTGATCTAAGAGGCCCCGTTAAACCACGCTGGCCGAACGCGGCGGGCCCACCGATCGCAGCCTTCGTGCCTCGTCAGCGACTACAGTCGCCTGTTTGCTGCGCGGCGTCGAAGACGGGGTGGCAGCTCGCGCGATCTCTTGACCTCAACTCGCGACCACCACTGTCGAGACCTTGGCTTGAATAGGCTCCAGCCGTTCTGCCGGGGCGTCATGTTCCACCACCAGCACACTCAATTCGTCACAGGCGGCCACGTGGTAGTGGGCAATGCTGGACAGTTTTTCATTGGTTACGGCCACCACAATCTGCCCGCTTCGCGACACCACCGCACGCTTGAATTCTGCTTCGTCCATGTTGAACGCGGTCACGCCCTTGCTGGCATCTATCGCGCAGGCGCCTAAAAAGCACAGATCAAAATTGAAATGGGTCAATTGTTGAATCGCGCTCAGGCCGTGGATGTTGCCTGAGGTTTTGTCCAGGCGACCACCCAGCAAGATGACTTCGGCCAACGGCAGTGTGTCCAGTTGCAGGGCAATGGCGGGCGAATTGGTGGTGACGCAAACTGCAATATTGTGATCGATTGCGCTCGTTATGCAGGCATTGGTGGTGCCGCCATCGATAAACACGTGCTGGCCCGCTTTGATCAGCGTCGCTGCCGCCTGGCCCAGCGAGCTTTTGCGCTCTATGTGTTGCGTTTGCCTGTCCTTCACAGATCGCTCAGGCGCCAATGAAATGGCCCCTCCGTACACCCGTTTACACAGCCCTGCTTGCGCCAACGCCGCAAGATCTCGACGGATTGAGTGCTCGGAAACATTAAATTGCTGAGCCAGCTCCCCAGCCACCACCCGGCCGTGAGTCGCCAGCCGTTGGGCGATCAGGGTTTGTCGCTCTCCGGGGAAACTCTCATGAGTGAGCATTGACATCCCTTGAATCCTGTTTAAATTGAGCATAAACGAGCATTGATGATTGGTTTTGTGCTCGAAGTTGATCGGTATCATGCGTGGCCGCTCGTCACGCGTCAAACAGCGGTTAAGGAGTCGTAATGTCAGGTGAACTGCTACGGGCTGCGTATTCGGTATTGTTGCCCGCCATCGGCGATTTGAATCTGGATGAGCCTGTCCGTCGCCATTTAAGCCGTGGTGGTGTCTCGGTGTTGCTGGGCGAAACACGGGATGAGTACATCGGCAGGGCCATGACCCAGGCGCGTCGCGACGTCGAAACGCACGCCAAATTGGCCAGCCTGACTCAACACGTCGCGGCATTGGCCGGTGGGCCGGTGTTGATCGCGGTGGATCAAGAACTCGGTGGTATCGAGCGCTTGCACGAATTGGTTCCGGCCATTCCTTCAAGGGCGCAACTCAATGACCTGAGTGCCGAGGCGATTGAACAGCGCTGCTATGAAATGGCCTCAGTCGCGCGCTGCCTGGGTGTCAATCTGTTCCTCGCGCCGATTGTCGATGTGGTGACTGGCATCAATCCTTGGTTGCTTAACCGGCATTTGGGGGACGACCCGGCACAGGTCAGTCGAATTTCCTGTGCCTTTATTCGTGGGGTTCAGCGAGCCGGAGTGATTGCCACGGCTAAACATTTTCCGGGTCACTACGCTACTGAGCATGACCCGGCCATTGCCCTGGCCACCGTACACGGCCCGCTGGAGTTGCTTGACGACAACCTCCAGGTGTTCCGGCAAGTGATTGGGGCCGGTGTGCAAGCGGTGATGCCAGGCCCGGCGGTGTTCCCGGCCATTTACCCGGACCAGTCGGCCTCGACATCGGCCAAGGTTATTGCCTTGTTGCGTGACACGTTGGGGTTCGACGGGCTGATCATTTCTGATGACCTGGACGCAGTGTCCATCCTGCGGGGCAATACCTTGACCGATACGGCCGTGGCTTCGCTGGCGGCGGGCGCGCATCTGTTGCTGGTGTCCAGCGAGTCAGGGCTCGATGCCATTGCTGAGGCAATCGTCAGCGCAGTGGCTGAAGGAACGCTGGAGCGCCAGGTGTTGCTGGCAGCCTCGTCCAAGGTGCGTGCAGTTGCCAAATCTCGGCAATTTGAGCCGGTGATCAAATAATTTGCAAGAATTTGCGCGCTCATCACACATAGCACTGAGGCCGAAACACCCATCTGTCGTTCAGGTGGGATGTGACGTGTCTCACAGTCTCAAAAGGCCTGAACTTAATATTCCTAAATGTCATATAAAAATATGTTTTAAGTATTATTAGCGAATAACGGCTTTTGATAGCATTGCCCCGCCGGTACACCGGACACACAGCGCATCTCACCCTGATTGGAGTCTCCATGTCCGGCGCCGACACTTCTCACAGTGAATACGTGGGCGGATTATTCCGCAGTCATTACCAATGGCTGTGCACACGCCTGCGCCGCCACCTCGACTCCAGCGCCCACGCCGAAGACATTGCCGCCGATACGTTTGTCCAGTTGCTGACTTCGCCCGGCGTAGTACCCATTCGTCAACCACGGGCGCTGCTGACCACCATTGCCCAGCGTTTGATGTACCAGCTGTGGCGCCGTCGCGATCTGGAGCGGGCTTATCTCGATGCCCTGCAACTGGATGACGTGTACGAAGCGCCTTCGCCCGAAGACCTGGCGCAGATGATTGAGGCGCTGCAATGCATTGACCAGTTGCTCGATGGCTTGCCGGCCAAGGTCAAGGCCACCTTTTTGCTGTCTCAGGTCAATGGCCTGACGTACCCTGAAATTGCCGCTGAATTGGGTATTTCCCAACGCTCGGTCAGTGACTACATGACCAAGGCAGTCAATCGTTGCCTGCGGGCTTGCCTGGAATGACATGAACATCGAAAACCAACACGACGACGTGATCGACAACGCGACTCGCTGGATTGTATTGCTGCGTTCAGGCCATGCCAGCGAGGCTGATTGGCAGGCTTACCGGCAGTGGCGCGCGCAAGACCCGCGGCATGAACAACTCTGCGCGCAACTGGAAACCCGCCTGGGGGTTTTAAAGGTGCCGATTGCCCAAGGGGTCAGCGGCAAGGTGCTGCAACAGGCCCTGACTACCCCTGGCACCAGCCGTCGTAAACTATTGCAAGGCGCACTGGCCTTTACCGGTGTGGCATTGGGCGCCAGCTTGTTGGTCAGCCAGCGCACCGCGCTGGGGGAGCTGACCGCAGATGTTTCAACCGGAACCGCTGAACGGCGTACGGTGAGCTTGCCCGATGGCAGCGAGCTGTTTTTGAACGCCAAAAGCGCGGTCGATCTGGATTTCAGCGGCTCTCACCGGATCGTCCGATTGCTCGATGGGGAACTGCGGGTCAAGGTCGCCGTCAATCCGACAACGCCTTTTCAACTGGTGACGCCGCAGGCGTTGATCCACGTGCTGGGCAGCGATCTGACCGTACGTGAACGCGAAGGGCAGGGGCTGGTGGTGGCGCTCAAAGGTGCCCTGCAGATCGCTCGCCAGGGGCTGGAAACCCTGCAACTGCAAACCGGGCATGAGGTCTCTTATGACCGCTACGGTTTTAGTCCTGTACGCCTGATGAGCCTGGGTGCCGCTGCGTGGGTCGATGGCTTGCTCGAAGTTCGGGATGTTCCGCTGGCGCAGATTATCGAGGCCTTGCGGCCTTATCGCGGCGGTGTGCTGCGCATCGACCCTGCGGTTGCCGAATTGCGCGTCAGCGGCATGTTTCGGCTGGATAAAACCGAACAGGTGCTCGACACGTTGGCGCGGACCTTGCCGATCCAGGTGCTGCGTCGCAGCGATTATTGGGTCACGGTCACCTCCGCTTAATCGCGGTTCTAAGGACATAACCAAACGATCTGCAAGTTTTCTCTGCGCCAATCCACACCTCTCCCGTAAGCGCTGCGGGGAGCAGCGTTGTTCAGAGATTTAGGGAGAGTCACCTTGAGCGCGTCCAACACCTTTTCACGTCGCCAGCTACGGGCTTTTGCCATAGGGCCTCTGGCGAGCCTGTTCCTGACCTGCGCCTATGCGGCCGAAGAAGCCCGCCAGGTCTACCACATTGCTTCCGGCCCGCTGGATGAAGTGCTGCTGAACATCAGCCGCCAGAGCGGACAAGTCATTTCGTTCACCCCGCAACTGAGCCGCTATTCGTCGGCGGCGATCCATGGCTCGTTGTCGGCGGAGCAGGCCGTTGGCGAGGCCCTGCGCGGCACCGGTTTGCAGCTGCAAGTCAGCCCGGACGGGGCGTTTATCATCAAAGAGGGCGCGGCCAGCGCTAACAAGGCCGGTACCCAGGCCCAGGACGCTGCGCCCACGACAGCCCTGGACCGGGTGGTCGCCATCGGCACTCGGCGCGCCAACGCCACGGCCTTGAGCAGCAGCGCCCCCGTGGATGTGATCAACAGCGAAGAGTTGGTGCAGACTGGCGCCGTGACCCTCAACCAGGCGCTGTTCCAGTTGCTGCCCTCGTTCAACTTTCCGCAAAACCAGAGCGCAACCCGTGGCCAGGACCCTAAAGGCGCTTCTTTGCGCGGCCTGTCCCCGGACGAAACCCTGGTGTTGATCAACGGCAAGCGTCGGCATGCCTCGGCAGTGGTGAACTTGTCGGGCGGTGTGCCATTTATTGGTGCACAGTCTGTCGACCTGGACATGATCCCGATCAGCGCCATCGACCACGTCGAAGTGTTGCGAGACGGCGCTTCTGCACAATACGGTTCGGATGCGATTGCCGGGGTGATCAACATCGTGCTCAAAGAGCGCGACAGCGGCGGGCAAATCAACACGCAATTGGGCAAGTTTTCTCAGGGTGACGGCTTCAGCAAAACTGCTGATGGCTGGTACGGCCTGGGGCTGCCGGGGGACGGTTTTCTGACCGTCAGCTTTAACGCGCTGAACAACAAACCAGACGATATTGGCGATAAGTACTTCGCCGATGGTCAAGTGCAAGACCCGCGCTGGGGCGGTGCCGGGCGTGACAAATACAACCTGGCGGCGAATGCCGAAATCGGCCTCAACGATCAATGGCGCCTCTACAGCTTCGCCACGTTCGGTCAGGACAAATCGGTCAACAACACGCCAAAGCTGTTGGCCAACAACCCGAACAACGTCACCGAGATCTACCCCAACGGGACCATTCCGAAATACCGCTACCGCTATGAAGATGGCGCGCTGACGGTCGGCACCCGGTATGAAGACGATACCCTGGGCCGCTTTGATCTGAGCGCCACCTATGGTCGCGACGAACATGACGAACTGGCCTACAACACCCTCAACCCCAGTTTTGGCATCGCCAGCCCGACAAAATTCCAGATTGCGACGCTGATCAACGAACAAACCAACGTGGGCCTCGACTACGTCAAAGACTTGCCCGTGAACTGGCTGACCAACCCGCTGAACATCTCGGCCGGGATCGCCTACCGCAACGAGCGTTATCGCCTGGAGTCGGGTGATTCCGACTCCTATTCGTTTGGCGGAATCGACGGTGTGCAAGTGGGGGGCGTACAGGCCTCAGGTTTGACCCCGGACGATGCCGGTACCTACTCGCGGGATGTTGCCGGGGTGTATTTCGGCCTGGAAAACCAGCTCACTGAGAAGCTGCAACTGGGCCTGGCGGCGCGGACCGAGCATTACTCGGACTTCGGTTCAGCCACCACGGGCAAACTGTCGGCGCGGTATGACTTCACGCCCAAGGTCGGGTTACGTGCCACCGTCAACAACGCTTATCGCGCACCGACACTGGGCCAGATCGGCACCTCCTGGACTACCACCACCAACGTCGATGCCAATGGCAACCCGGTACTGACACGTATCTTGCCGTCCGATAACCCGGCGGCACGCGCCTTGGGTGCCGAACAATTGAAGCCTGAGAAGTCGACCAACTACTCGCTGGGCCTAGTGCTGCGTCCTGTTGACCAGGCCTCTGTGACCATCGATGCGTATCAGATCTCTATCCGTGATCGACTGTTGTTCAGCGGCGGTATTTCCGGGCCAGACGCCGAGCGCATTCTGACGGAGGCAGGCTACGGCCAGTACACCTGGGCGCAGTTCATGACCAACGCGGTCGATACCCGTACCCGCGGCGTCGACATCGTCGGCAAGTACAACTTTGACCTGCAACAGTACGGTTCGCTGGCTCTGAGCGCGGGTTATACCCGTGCTAAAACCACCATTGAGAAGGTCCACGAGAACGCCAACGGTTTTGAAACCGTGACCCGTGAAAGCCGGGGCTACCTGGAATATGGCTACCCCAAAGACAAGTTCGTGCTGGGCGCGACTCACCGCTACGGCCCATGGACCGTGGCCTTGAACGAAACCCGTTATGGCGAATACCGCAAGTTCGCCGCACAGGCCAGCGACTCGCAATACGATCAAACCTTCGGCGCTCAATGGACCACAGACCTGGACGTCAACTACGCCTTCACCAAGCAACTGCGCGTGTCGGTTGGCGCCAACAACCTGTTCAACAGCAAACCGGATGACTTTGACAGCCACCTGCGTCAAACCCCAAGCCAGAAGTACAGCTACCTGTCACCGGCGGCACCCGAAGGCACGTTTTACTACACCCGCTTGAGCTACGAGTTCTGATACGCGGTGGCGGGGCAACCCGCCACCACTTCAACCATCGGTTTTTCCCGTCCTTCCTCCCTCTGCGTAGCGTTCCGCTCATCGGCGGGGTTATGCGTCTGTAAATTTAAATAATGAATATCTTTCAAATAGTTAGCGGTTTTTAGCGCTCCATTTTGCTGTCTTCACGATTATTTAATGGTTTTAAAATCAATTAATGCAATTGACAGTTGTATTTATTTGATCGAGCATTGCTATTAAATGATTTATAGATATCGCATAGCGATACGGAGATTAAATTGTACGATCCGCTGGTCAATGCTCACCCAGGTGTCGGAGTGCCTCATTCGTCTTCTTACTGGGTGGATACGGCAGGTACAGCGCCGCCAGATGACGGCCCGCTCAAGGGAGACATTGAGGTCGACGTTGCGATTATTGGCGCCGGTTACACAGGCCTGAGTTGTGCGTTGCACCTGGCCCGCGAGCACGGCATTCGCGCCGTGGTCCTGGAAGCCAATCAGGTGGCCTGGGGGTGCAGTGGGCGTAATGGCAGCTTTGCCCGTATCTCCGGCGGGCGAGTGCCGCTGGCGCAGTTGATCAGTCGCTACGGCGAGAACACCGCGAAACAGTATTTTGCCGAGATGACTGCCGGGCTGAACACCGTGCGTGGGCTGATCCGTGAAGGCCAGATTGATTGCGACGCGCAGCCAGACGGCGTGTACAAGGTCGCCAGCAACGCCAAGCATGTTGAGTCGCTCAAGCGCGAAGTGGGGCTGTATCACGATGTACTGGGTTATGGCGCGCAACTGGTCAGCGGCGACCAGGTGCAAGCGGTGCATCGCGGTGTTGAGTCATTTGGCGCGCTCTACATGCCTGATGGCTTTTCCATGCACCCGTTGAAACTGGCCTGGGGCGTTCATCGCCTGGCCCGTGAGGCAGGGGCCACCGTGCACGTGGGTTCGCCGGTGGTCGACTGGACCAGCGCCAATGGCAGCCACCGGCTGGTAACGCCGGGCGGGGTGGTGACGGCGCGCAAGGTGGTGGTCGCCACCAATGGCTACACCTCCACGGCGCTTAATCGTGCAACCGCGGGGCGTGTGTTACCGGTTCACTCGCAAATTATCGTGACGCGCCCCCTCAGCGCAGAAGAAAAGCGCCAGACGCTACCCGGCAGCGAGTGCATGTTCGATACCCGCCATCTGCTGTCTTACTATCGGCGTTTGCCTGACGACCGCATTTTGTTTGGCGGGCGCAGCGCCATTACCGGGCGCGAAGCCGAAAGCCCGAAGCACCGGCAAAACCTGCAGGACGCCTTGTCCCGCAAGTTCCCGATGCTCGAAGGTATCCAGGTCGATTACAACTGGGGCGGTTGGGTCGCCGTCAGTGAAAGCTCGCTACCATTTGTCTGCAAAGTGCCAGACCTGGAAAACGTGTTCGCCGGCGGCGGCTATGCCGGCAGCGGTGTTTCATTTTCACTGCAGGTGGGCAAGCGTCTTGCACAGATGGTCACCGGCGATCCTCATCCCACCGAGGTGGACTTTCTTCATCAATGCCCCAAGCGCTTCCCGTTCCAACCGTTTTTGCGCATGGGCCAGCGTATGGCCTATGCCTGGTATCGATTCAAAGACGCTTCATAACGACCACGGTTTCAGCGAAAAAGAAGCAACCCGTGCAGGTGTGACATTGCCTGTGCTCATTATAAAAAGAGTGATTCGGGCCAACACGGCCGGCGTTTTATTCAACTGTCTAATTACAACAAACTCAGGAGTTGAAAATGCGATTAATCAACACACCCATGGCCAGTCTTGCGCTGGCCATTACCTTCGGTGCAAGCGTGCACGCACAGGCGGCAGATACCGTCACCTTTGCGGGTTGGGGAGGGGCGCTACAGGATGCCGAGCGAACGGCGTATCTGAAGCCCGCGGAAAAAGCACTGGGTATCACCATCAAAGAAGACAACATGGACGGCCTTGCAGCGGTGCGCGCCCAGGTGATGTCGGGCAAGCCCAAATGGGATGTTGTCGAACTGGCGTCCAATGATTGCGTGCTGGCCCAAGAGCAGGGGCTGACCGAACCACTGGACTACTCGGTGATCAGTACCGACGGCTTGGCCTCGAATTTCTACGGCAAAAACTGGATCGCCAGCAACGCCTATTCCACCGTACTGGCCTGGGCAAAAGATGCGGCCGGCCCGACCCCGAAAAACTGGCAAGAGTTCTTTGACCCGTCAATCAAAGCTTCGCGTTCCTTGTACCGCCAGCCTTACACCACGCTGGAACTGGCGTTGATCGCCGATGGGGTTTCACCCAAGCAACTCTACCCGCTGGATATCGACCGGGCGTTCAAGGTGCTGGAGCGCATCAAGCCACAAGTGGTCAATTGGTGGCGCAGCGGCACCGACTCTGCACAACTGTTGCGCAGCCGCGAAGTGGACGCGCTGTCCATCTGGGCGTCGCGGGTTGATGAGTTGAAAAAGTCCGGCGAGAACGTGGACTACACCTATGACCATGCGTTGCTGGATTACGACTGCGTCGTGGTGCCAAAAGGTGCACCGAATAAAGCCTTGGCGATGAAACTGATCGCCGAAATCATGAAGCCCGAAAGCCAGGCAACCCTGGTGACCGTGATCCCCAACCCGCCGATCAACGTCAAGGCCTACGACACCGGCATCATTCCTGCGGACATGGCGGCCACGTTGCCGACGGCTCCGGCCAATATCGACAAGGTGGTGTTCTTCGATCCGGTCTGGTGGCAAGCCCACCAAGCTGAGGTTCAACGTCGCTACGACCTGTTCATCCAGAATTGAGAAGGCCGTGACCATGATCAGTTTCAAGAAAAGCCTGTTGTGCGGGGCGGTCATCGCTTCTTTGGGCTGGGGCGCCAGCTTTGCCGCCCTGGCTGACACCCTGACCTTTGCCGGTTGGGGCGGAGCCTTGCAGGACGCCGAGCGCAAAGCCTACCTCGAACCCGCCGCCAAGGCCCTGGGCGTGACTATCCGCGAAGACAACATGGACGGCCTCGCGGCGGTGCGTGCCCAGGTGATGTCAGGCAAACCCAAATGGGACGTGGTGGAACTGGGCAGCACCGAGTGCGCCCAGGCGCAGTTGGAGGGGCTGGCCGAGCCGCTGGATTACAGCGTGATTGATGCCACCCATGTCGATAAGTCCGTGGTCAGCAGTCACTGGATTGCCAGCCATGCCTACGCCACCGTGGTGGCCTGGGCCGAAGACACCGGCGCGCCGGTGGCGAAAAACTGGCAACAGTTCTTCGACCCGCAGTTCAAAGGTGCCCGCGCCTTGTACCGCCAGCCGTGGCTGACCATGGAAGCGGCCTTGTTGGGCGACGGGGTTGCGCCTAAAGACTTGTACCCGCTGGACGTAGAACGGGCGATCAAGGTGCTCAATCGGATCAAGCCGCAAGTGGTCAACTGGTGGAGCGCGGGCGCGGACTCGGCGCAGTTATTGCGCAGCCGTGAAGTCGATTTTCTGGCGATCTGGAATGGCCGGGTCAACGAGGTCAAGGCCAGCGGTGAGAAGGTCAACTACAGCTTCGATGGCGCGCTGTTGAGCCATGACTGCCTGATCATCCCCAAAGGAGCGGCGAACAAGGCGCAGGCCATGAAACTCATCGCCCACATCATGCAGCCCGAAAGCCAGGCCACGCTGGCCACATTGATTCCGTACTCCCCGGTCAACAGCAAGGCGTATGACTTGCCGATCATTACTGACGAACTGGCCGCGCGGTTGCCGACCTCGCCTCAGAACATCGACAAAGTGGTCACCGTGTCGCCCGAATGGTGGGTCAAGAACCAGGCGGCGGTTCGCCAGCGGTTCGCCCTGTTCCTCGCCAACTAAGCAGTGGGGTGGGGCGCCGCAGGCGCTCCGTCTACGAAACAAGGGCGCCTGACGTCCGTATGTGCCGAGTGTGAATATGTCCGAAGAACACAAACTTTCGATGTCGATCGATATCGAAAAGCTGACCAAGACCTATGACAGTTTTGCCGCGCTGGATGATGTTTCGCTATCGATCAAAAGCGGGGAGTTTCTGTCGTTGCTGGGCTCCTCCGGCTCTGGCAAGACCACGCTGCTGATGGCCTTGGCCGGGTTCGTTCGCCCGGATGCAGGCAGTATCCGTTTTGGCGGGCGCGAGATGATCTTCGAGCCACCGCACAAGCGTGATGTGGGCATGATGTTCCAGAGCTACGCGTTGTTCCCGCACATGAACGTGTTCCAAAACGTCGCCTACCCGCTGAAGTTGCGCGGTTACAAACGTGCCGACATCCGTCAGCGGGTCGAGCAGGCGTTGGCCACTGTGGAGCTGGATCACTTGATCGAGCGCGGCATTACCGAAATGTCGGGCGGCCAGCGCCAACGCATCGCGCTGGCCCGGGCGATTGTCTTCGAGCCAAAAATCCTGCTGATGGACGAGCCACTGTCGGCCCTGGACAAACGCCTGCGCGAAACCATGCAACTGGAGTTGCGCCGTCTGCACGAGCGCCTGGGCATGACCGTGGTGTACGTCACCCATGACCAGCGTGAAGCGCTGACCATGTCTGACCGGATCGCGGTCATGAGCAAAGGGCGGATCCGCCAGATCGACACTCCGGTCAATCTCTATGAGCGCCCGGCCAACCGCTTCATTGCGGAGTTTGTCGGGGAGTCGTCGTGTTTGCCGATCACCTTGCAGGGCGGCCAGGCACTGTTTCAGGGCCGGGCTTTGCGCGGCGCCAACGTTGCCAACGGTTTAAAGAACCCGAGCCTGGTGGTGCGCCCGGAAAAACTGCAGTTCGTCCCGGCCGAGGCCAGCGATTACAACCTGTTGCGCGGGCATGTGGCCGACGTGATTTTCCAGGGTGAAAGCCAGTTGGTGCAGATTGATCTGGGGGAGGGCATGTCGGTGGCGATTCGTCGGCCTACCAACAGTTCCGAAGGCAACCGCCTGCCAGCCCGCGGCGATGCCGTGGTGCTGGGCCTGCATGTACAGGACACGCTGCTGGTTGGAGATGATCAATGAGCAGCGACCTTTTCGATGCGCTCAACGCGCGCGACCTGCGCAAGGCGCACAGGCGTGAGCGCTGGTACCTGTTCGGCTCCGGGCTGCCGGCCTTGCTTCTGGTGCTGCTGACGTTTGTGCTGCCGATTGGCTGGCTGTTCTGGCTGTCACTGTTCAATGCCGACGGGCAATTATCCATAGAGAACTACACCCGGCTGCTGGAACCGATCTATGTGCTGACGTTTGTGCAGACCTTCAAGACCGGGATCATTGTGACCATCGCCTGCGTGCTGATCGGCTACCCCTACGCGTACTTCATGATCAAGGGGCCGCGCTGGCTGGCCAATGTGGCCATGGCGCTGTTGCTGGTGTCGCTGTGGACGTCGTTGCTGGTGCGTACCTATGCCTGGCTGATCATTTTGCAACGGCGCGGCATTGCCAATGACTTATTGATGAGCCTGGGCATTACCGATGCGCCGCTGCCGCTGGTGTACAACCTGACCGGCACGGTGATTGGCATGATCCACATCATGTTGCCGTTCATGATTCTGCCGCTGTATGCCGCCATGAAGAGCATCGACCCGATCTACAGCCAGGCCGCCGCCGCGTTTGGCGCGTCACCGTCGCGGGCCTTCCGTGATGTGTTTCTGCCGCTGTCGGGGCCAGGGCTGGCAGCCGGTGCCACTTTGGTGTTTGTGATCACCCTGGGGTTCTACGTCACACCGGCGTTGTTGGGTGGCGGCAAGGTGCAGATGATCTCGATGCGGATCGAAAGTGACGTCTCCATGTACGCCAACTGGGGTGCGGCGTCGTCCCTGGGTGTGGTGCTGCTGTTGGCCACGTTGCTGATCTTGTTCATTGTCAAAAAGAGCGCGGGCCTCGGCCGGCGCAGCGAGTGAAATCATGGTCCGACTAAAACAAAACCTGATGGCAGCGGTGCGCGGCTCCTGGCTCTATGTACTGGTGTTGGCGACCATGATTTTCCTGGTGCTGCCCACCTTGATCGTGATCCCGATGTCGTTTTCGGATGCGCGCTACCTGAGCTTTCCGCCCAAGTCGTTCAGCATTGAGCCGTTCTTCAAGTATTTCGCTTCGCTGGAATGGCGCAGCGCAACCCAGGTCTCGCTGATTACGGCGTCACTGGTAATGGTGCTGGCGACCACGTTGGGCACCGCGGCGGCGTATTCGCTGCACGTGACCCAGTCGAAAGTCTCGGGGGTTCTGCGTGGCTTGTTGATGGCGCCGATGATTGTGCCGACTATTTTCATCGCCATTGGCCTGTTCTTTGTCTACGCCCGGTTTGACCTGAACAACACCATTCCCGGCCTGGTGCTGGGGCATACGTTGCTGGCGCTGCCTTACGTGGTGATCAACGTCAGCGCTGGGTTGCGCAGCTACGACATGACCCAGGAACAGGCCGCCTGCATTCTCGGCGCTACCCGGTTACGGGCGTTCTTTGACGTGACGTTGCCGCAAATCCGCTTTTCCGTGATTGCCGCTGCGATGTTCGCCTTTGCCATTTCCCTGGACGAAGCGGTGATCTCGCTGTTTATCAGTGGCGGCGACACGTCGACCTTGACCAAGCGGATGTTCAGTTCGCTGCGTTCAGAGATCGATCCCTTGATCGCGGTGGTGGCAACCTTGATGACATTTCTGTCGATCATCATGCTGTGCATCAGCATCATGGCCAAGCGCAAGGCCGGGAGGTCTGTTGAATGAGTGAGGTCAACCTGCGCCTGCGGCATGCCAGCAGCGAGTGTGTCGAGTTCTTCTGGAATGGCCGTTCCCTGCAAGGGCGCAAGGGCGAGAGCCTGGCGGCTGCGCTGCTGGCTAACGGTGTTCAGACACTCGCCTGGACGCGTAAATCCCATCGGCCGCTGGGTTACTCGGGCAGCTACGTGGCCGGGGTGCTGGCCAGGGTTAACGGGGTGCCCAATGTGCGGCTGGATCTGCTGGCGGTCTCTGCCGGGGTGCAGGTTGAAATGCAAAATTGCTGGCCGAGCCCGGCGTTCGATGTGCTGCGCCTGTCGCGGCTGATTCCGGATCGTTGGCTGCAGGGCGGATTTGAGCACACCAATCTGGTGCCCAGCGGCACGCCGCTGTTTCAGCGCTGGGAAGCTCTCTTGGCGTTCCTCGCAGGAGTCGCCAAACCGGCCGAGCGAACGGCTGAAGTGGCTGTGCCGCAAGGCCAGTATGTGAGCAGCGACGTCTTGGTCATTGGTGGCGGGCCTGCGGGTTGTGCCGCCGCCAATGAAGCGGCACGGGCCGGGCGCAGCGTGGTGTTGGTGACCCGTGGCCATCAACTTGGCCGTTATGCGCAAAGCGCCGGGCAGCCAATACCGCAACTGGATGAGAGGGTGCAACGAGTGACCGGGGTTGAGGTGTTTGGGGCTTACCGGGAAGGGCAATTGTTACTCGGTGCGCCCCACGACCCGGCGCAAGGCGCCGTGGCCTTCGAAGCTGATGACGTGGTACTGGCTACCGGGCGGCGTGCTTGCCCGCCGGTGATCCCGAATATGTGGTTGCCCGGCGTCATGGACGCGCGCACCGCGTTGATCATGGCCCACGAACAGGCAGTGGCGCCCGGTGCGCGAGTGGTAGTGGTCGGTAATGGCGATCAAACCGCCCATGCCAATCGTTTGCGTGAGCTGGGGGTCAATGTGGTGGCGGTCAAAGCCATTAGCCAATTGCGGCGTGTGCTGGGGCGCAACGCGGTGTCGGCGGCACTGTTCGAGCAACCGGTCGCCTGCGACGCGCTGGTTCACGCCGGGCCGTGGCTGGTTGATGCCAGCCTGACGTTCCAGAGCTGCGCCGAAGGGCTGCTGCAATTGCGTGAGCAGCGCCAAAGCCGCCTGCGCAGGGTTGGCTCGGCGGCTGAACCTGATCAACTGCTGCCGGTGGCTGCACGTACGCGCTACAAGGCGTTGCTGTGCCCGTGTTTTGATGTGTCCTGCCACGAGGTCGAGGCCTTGATCGAGCAGGGCATTACCGACCTTGAAGTGATCAAACGCCTGACCTCCTGCGGCATGGGGCCGTGTCAGGGCCAACCTTGTTGGGACTTGCTGCGCGCGCTGGTCAGCGCCCGCAGCGGGATCCCGTTGCACACCTTGCCAAGGCCGACCCTGCGCCCACCACGGCGGGCCCTGAGTGTCGCGCAAGCGGCCGGTCTGGCCGATGTTGTGGAGCCTCTGCAATGACCCCTACACAACCTTTACCCGCACAGGCGTCGATCATCATCGTTGGTGCGGGGATCCAGGGCCTGTCGCTGGCCTTCAACCTGGCTGAACTGGGCGTGCGTGACATTCTCGTGCTTGACGCCGGTTATTGGCAGGGCGGCGCCTCGGGACGCAACGGGACGTTGATTCGCGGGGCGTTCAGCTCACCGGAATGGACGCGCTTCTTCGCCCATTCGTGCCACTTGTGGCAGGGTTTGTCCAAGCGACTGGGCGAGAACGTCATGTACTCGCGCCGCGGCTACAGCATGATCGGCGAACGCAGCGGCACGGCCGCCATGCTTGACCGCACGCTTGAGGTGCACAAAGCCTGTGGCATCAATTCCAGCCTGTTGAACGCTGCGCAATTGCGTGAGGTGCTGCCGGCGCTGGCACACCAGCGGGTCAGCGCGGCATTGCACCTGCCCGACAGCGGGGTCGCGCCGCACCATGCCGCCATGTATGCCTATCGCCAGGCCTGCGAGGCGCGTGGGGTGAGCATTCGTTACCGCACCGAGGTCAGCGCCATCGACCACAGCGCCGGGCGGGTGACCGGCGTTCGTGTGGGTGAACAGCGCATTGCTACCGACACCCTGGTGCTGGCTGGCGGTGCCGAAAGCAACCGGTTGGCGCAATTGGCCGGCGTGCCGCTGGACGGCTACCCGATGCGCCTGGAAGCCATGGCGCTGGAGCCGATGCGGCCCTTGATAGGCCCTGCCGTGGCATTGCTGGACCGGCTTTGTTACATGCACCAGACCGCACGTGGCGAAGTGGTGGGTGGCGCAGAAGTTGCCGAACGCCCGCAAAACACCTTGAATGCCGACGTGCCGGTGATGGCCGCGACTGCCAAAGCGTATCTGGAGATGTTTCCTCAACTGGGGCATGCCCGTATCTTGCGGCAATGGGCCGGGCTGGTGCATATATCCAAAGATTTTGGCCCGCTACTGGGCGCGCACAATGCCTTGCCGGGTTTGTTTATCAGCGCTGGCTGGTGCTACGGTCACGCCGGCGCACCGGCCGCCGGTGAATTTCTGGCCAAGGCCATCGTCAAGGGCGTGGTGGATGAGCGTATGCGCCCGTTTGCCATCGACCGTTTTGAGCGTAACCAAGCCGTGGTAGAGCCCGGTATTGTATTGAGTCATTTTGAATAACCAACCGTGCTTGAGCCCCAAGCCGGCTCTCGAATTTACGCACCGTGATCGACATGCCTCGCGGCACACAAGGAAACAACCATGAGTTCTCTGGAAGACTCGCCACTCTTCATTACCGCCTTGTCCAAAGGTCTGTCTTTGCTGACGGCCTTTCGCGCCGGGCGCCCCAGCATGAGCCTGATTGAACTGGCAGAAGCGACCGGGCTGAACAAAAGCGCCGTGCAGCGTTCGGCGTTCACTCTTGAGGCGCTGGGCTATCTGTACAAGGATCCGGTCACCAAGCGCTTTCGCCTGGCCCCCAAATCCCTTGATCTGGGCACCGGTTACCTGCAAACCAGTGAGCTGATCGAACGCGCCAACCCGTACCTGCATGAACTGAACCGCGATGTCGAAGAGAGCTGCAACCTGCTCGAACCCTGCGGCCTGGACATGCTCTATGTGGCGCGTTTTCCCAGTCACAAACAGATTGCCATTCACATCCCGCTGGGTCGCCACCTGCCCATGTACTGCACCTCGGCAGGCCGGGCTTATCTGGCGGCGCTGCCGAAGCACGAGGCTGACGCGATCCTGGTCGCCTCCGAACGCAAGGGCTACACCCCCAACACTGTCACCGACCTTGATCAACTGCGCGCCATCGTCGCCGAGGCCCGTCACGACGGCTACGCCTACGCCCTCGAAGAGTATTACGCCGGAGATATCAGCGTGGCCGCGGCGGTGGTCAATGCCGATGGTTACCCACTGGGGGCCGTGAACATCTCGGTGCCGTTCAGCCGCTGGAACCTGGACGACGCCCGAAAACAGCTGGCACCCAAAGTGATTAACACCGCCCGGTCCATCGCCAGCGCGACACGCAGTTTGCGCCCGGCGGGCTAACCCCCAGGGCAATCCTTTTACCTGATACGCACTGCTGCGGGCCTGGCCCGCGGTATAGGTGCCGCTTTGCCCGGCCTCAGGGCCCAACTACAAGGAGACAGCGATGAGTCAAACCATGAAGGCTGCCGTACTGCACGCCGTGGGTGAGCCACTGCGGATCGAACAGGTGACAATCCCGACCCCGGGGCCCGGTGAAATCCTGATTCGCATCGTCGCCTGTGGCGTCTGCCACAGCGACCTGCATGCCATGGACGGTGACTGGTCGGATTTGCCCACCTTGCCGCTGATCCCGGGCCATGAAATCACCGGCCATGTCGCCGCCCACGGCGCAGGCGTAACCGAGCCCGCCATCGGCACAGCGGTCGGCATGCCCTGGATGTACAGCGCCTGCGGTACCTGCGAGTTTTGCCTGGGCGGCATGGAAACCATCTGTGAGCAGCGGGAATCCACGGGCTACAGCAAGCAGGGCGGTTATGCCGAATACATGATTGCCCCTGCGGCATTCGTCGCCAGCATCCCCTCCGGTGCCGACCTGTACGCCCTGGCGCCAATTCTGTGCGCGGGTGTCACCACTTATCGCGGCCTGATGCGCTCGCGGGCCCGGCCGGGGCAATGGGTGGCCGTCATGGGCATCGGTGGCCTGGGCCACGTTGCTGTGCAGTACGCCATCGCCATGGGCTTGCGCGTCGCGGCCATTGATGTGTCGGCCGACAAGCTCGAACTGGCCCGCAGTTATGGCGCCGAGTGCTTGATCAATGCCCTCGACAATCCGGTGGCAAGCCTCAAGCAACAGATCCCCGGTGGCGTGCACGCGGTATTGGTGACCGCCACGGCCAATGCCGCTTTTGAGCAGTCGATCAAGATGCTGCGCCCCGGTGGTACAGCGGTGTTTATCGGCTTGCCTGGCGGTGATGCCGACACGGTTCGCGCTTCCATTTCCAGCATCAGCGGCTGGGAGCTGTCGATCACCGGCTCCAATATCGGCACCCGCCAGGACCTTAACGAGGCGGTGGCGTTTGCCGCCCGTGGCCAGGTCAAGGCACAGATCAGCCTTGAACGCCTGGAAGACATCAACGACATCTTTGAACGCATGCGCCGGGGCCAACTGGTCGGGCGCACGGTCCTGAAAATCGCCTGACCTGAACCTTTAATTCTCAACTGGAGTTAGCACCATGACTATTACTCGCCTGCAACCCAATCCGGGCCTGCTCAGCCATGCGCTGGTACACAACGGTATTGTCTATATCACCGGTCAGGTCCCGGCCGACCGCACCCAAGACGTCGCCGGGCAGACCGCGCAGGTTCTGGCGCGGATCGACGTCTTGCTCGCCGAAGCCGGGTCGGACAAGTCACACATTCTGTTCGCACAGATCTGGCTCAAGCGTGCCGTGCAGGATTTTGCCGCCATGAACGCGGTCTGGCGTGAGTGGATTCCGCAGGATGCATTGCCGGCACGCGCCACCGTCGAGGCCAATATGGCTGCCGACAACATTTTGGTTGAAATCGCCTTGCAGGCAGCCGTCAAGGCCTGAGCCATTTAATACGGCCGGGCAAGGGCTGCTTGCCCGGCATGGGAGAGTCGTAATGGGCAGTATCGTTCCTCATTTGATCAACGGTGTGCGGGTTCAGGGCACTGGCCGCACCGCCGACGTTTACAACCCGTCCACGGGCGCGGTGAGCAAGCAAGTGGCTCTGGCTGACGCAGCGACTTTGCAGCAGGCCATTGAGGCCGCCAAGGCGGCGTTTCCGGCCTGGCGCAACACGCCACCGGCCAAGCGCGCGCAGGTGATGTACCGCTTCAAACAGTTGCTTGAGGAACACGAAGCGGCGATTGCCCTGATGATCAGCGAAGAGCACGGCAAAACGCTTGAAGATGCAGCGGGTGAACTCAAACGCGGGATTGAAAACGTCGAATTCGCCTGTGGCGCGCCGCAACTGCTGAAGGGTGATTACAGCCGCAATGTTGGCCCCGGCATCGATGCCTGGAGCGACCTGCAACCGCTAGGGGTGGTGGCAGGCATTACGCCGTTCAACTTTCCGGCCATGGTGCCGTTGTGGATGTACCCGTTGGCGATCGTCTGCGGTAACTGCTTTATCCTCAAACCCTCGGAACGCGACCCGAGTTCGACCTTGTATATCGCTGAATTGCTGATTCAGGCGGGTTTGCCCAACGGCGTGCTGAGCGTGGTGCATGGCGACAAGGAAGCAGTAGATGGCCTGATCGAGTCTGTGCATGTCAAAGCCCTGAGTTTTGTCGGTTCCACGCCGATTGCGCAATACATCTACAGCGAGGGCACCAAGCGCGGCAAACGTGTACAGGCATTGGGCGGGGCAAAAAACCATTGCGTGGTGATGCCCGACGCGGATCTGGACAATACCGTCGGCGCCTTGATGGGCGCAGCCTATGGCTCTTGCGGTGAACGCTGCATGGCCCTGTCGGTGGCGGTGTGTGTGGGCGACGCGGTTGCCGATGCCCTGGTAGCAAAACTGCTGCCGCAAATCCGTGGGCTGAAAATTGGGGCGGGCACTTCCAGCGGCCTCGACATGGGGCCGTTGGTCACCGCTGCGGCGCGGGACAAGGTCAAGGGCTACATTGATGCGGGCGTTGCCCAAGGTGCTGAGCTGGTGGTGGATGGCCGTAACTTGCAGGTGCAAGGGCACGAAAACGGCTTCTTTGTCGGCGGTACGTTGTTCGACCGGGTGACCGCGCAGATGAGCATCTATACCGATGAAATCTTCGGCCCGGTATTGTGTATCGTTCGCGTGGGCAGCCTCGAAGCCGCCATGCAACTGATCAATGAACACGAATACGGTAACGGCACGTGCATCTTCACCCGCGACGGTGAAGCGGCCCGGTTGTTCTGCGATGAAATCGAAGTGGGCATGGTCGGGGTTAACGTCCCGCTGCCCGTGCCAGTGAGCTACCACAGCTTTGGCGGCTGGAAGCGCTCACTGTTTGGCGATCTGCACGCCTATGGCCCGGACGGGGTGCGTTTCTACACCCGGAAAAAAGCTATTACCCAACGTTGGCCGCGCCGTGCCAGCCACGAGGCGGCGCAGTTTGCCTTCCCCAGTAACCATTGAGCCGAGTGAACACAATGAACAATGCACTGAAGTTTTATATCGAGGGTCAATGGCTTGAGGCCGAGTCTGGAGAGACGCTTGAGGTGGTTGATCCCTCAACTGAACAGGCCTTTATCAAGATCGCCGTGGGCAATGCCGAGGATGTGAACAAAGCTGTGGCAGCGGCCCGCAGGGCTTTCCCGGCGTTTTCGCTGACCAGCGTTGGTGAGCGTCTGGCACTGCTGGAAGAGATTTTGCGGGTCTACAACCTGCGCTATGACGACCTGGTCCAGGCCGTCAGCCAGGAAATGGGCGCGCCGTTGCATTTTGCCCGCGACGCACAGGTCTGGAGCGGTCGTGCGCACCTTGAATCGACCATCAGCGCGCTGAAGTCGTTCACGTTCAGCGAACAGCACGGCACTACCCGTGTGGTGCGTGAAGCCATCGGCGTGTGTGCGCTGATCACGCCGTGGAACTGGCCGCTCAACCAAATCGTCTGCAAAGTCGCGCCGGCCATTGCCGCGGGTTGCACCGTGGTGCTTAAACCGAGTGAAATCGCACCGCTGACCGGCATCATCTTTGCCGAAATCCTCCATGAAGCAGGTGTGCCGGCCGGGGCTTTCAACCTGATCAATGGCACCGGCCCGGATGTCGGCCAACCCATGAGCAGCCATCCGCAGGTCGACATGGTTTCGTTCACCGGCTCTACGCGTGCAGGCATTATGGTCGCCAAGTCGGCAGCCGATACGGTCAAGCGTGTGGCTCAGGAACTGGGCGGCAAGTCGGCGAATATCCTCCTGGAAGACGCTGACTTTGAGGTCGCTGTTGCCAAGGGCGTGCAGGGCTGTTTCTCCAACTCGGGGCAATCGTGCGACGCGCCGACGCGCATGCTGGTCCCGGCGGCGCAGCATGCCCGGGCGTTGGAAATTGCCAAACGTACAGCGCAGCAACTGGTCACCGGCAGCCCGCGTGATGCCAACACCAACCTGGGCCCGGTGATCAGCGCGGCGCAGTTCGACAAGATTCAGGGTTTGATCCAGGCCGGGATCGAGGAGGGCGCCACTCTGGTGGCCGGTGGCCTGGGCCGCCCGGAAGGGTTGGACAAGGGCTATTACGTGCGTCCCACAATTTTCGGTAACGTACAGCCGAGCATGACCATCGCCCGCGAAGAGATATTCGGGCCGGTGCTGTCGATTCTGCCTTACGACAGCGAAGAGCAAGCCATCGAAATCGCCAACGATACCGTTTACGGCCTGGCCGCCTATGTGCAATCCACCCATCTAGAACACGCGCGCACCGTGGCCGGGCGCATGCGTGCAGGTTCTGTGTACCTGAACTACCCGGACTGGGACACTTTTGCGCCGTTTGGTGGCTACAAACAGTCGGGTAATGGCCGCGAATATGCGGGCTGGGGCATCCACGACTTCCTGGAAATCAAGGGCGTGGTGGGCTGGGGCAACTAAGCACTTGGCTTAAACCCCATGGGAGCGGGCTTGTCCGCATCGCGAGCAAGCCCGCTCCCACATCAAGGTGCCACTTGATACATGGACAGGAACTGATGCTATTCATGCCTTGATGGTTCATGGCGTGCCATTTCTTCCGTGCAGGAGGTAGCCCGGTCGCTGACTCAAACGTTCGTAATAGTCGCTGACGGCCGGGAAATCCGGGTGTGCAAGCGGCGTTTCGAACCAACGATTAACCGACAGGCCGATGGGAATGTCTGCAAGGGAAAATTCGTTGCCGGCAACGTAGGCCCCGGTTGATGCAAGCTGACGGTTGAGAATCTCCATGTGCCTGGACCAGTCATTGCACGCGGCAGCCAGCGCCTGGCTGTCCTGATGCTCTGGCGAATGCCTGACCAGCGACATAAAGGCATAACTCCACGACTTGTTGAGATCCGACGCTTGCCAATCGATCCATTGGTCCACGCGGGCTTTGGCTTTAGCTTCGTGGGGGTAAAGGTTGCTGGCGTTGGAGCGGGCAGCCAGGTAGCGAATGATCGAGTTTGATTCCCACAGAATGAAATCGTCATCCTGAATGACCGGCACCATGGCATTGGGGTTCAGTGCCAAAAACTCAGGGGTGCGCGTCGATTTGAAGCCAGCGCCCCAATCCTCCCGTTCAAAGGGTATTTCCATCTCGGCGCAGGCCCAGAGTACCTTGCGTACATTGATCGATGATGCCCTGCCCATTATGCGTATCATTCCAGGCCCTTCTCGTTGGAGGCTATTGGTGTCGACACTTCGGTATATTCCACATTGGCCCGATTGCTTCAAGCGCAATCACTGTGGTGGGGGGGATTGATACGAAACCCGGGTTCCCTCTTTTCAAACATAAAATAAATGATTGATTCCTAAGGCCCTGTAGGAGCGAGCTTGTCTCGCGATCTTTTGAACTTGATCTGGCTTGTGACCTTGGTCTAAGAGGCCCCGTTAAACCACGCTGGCCGAACGCAGGTGTTGCGCAGTTGCTAAGCCGCAGCAATGGATATGTACCCAAGAATACCGAGGTGGATGGTTTCACGGCTGCACGCAGCCGATCGCAGCCTTCGTACCTCGTCAGCGACTACAGTGCCCTGTTTGCTGCGCGACAGCGCGGCGTCGTAGACGGGGCGGCCACTCCTATCAAACACAAAATAAGTGATTGATTAAAAGGTCCTGCAGGAGCGAGCTTGTCTCGCGATCTTTTGATCTTTGCCTCCAGGCTCTACGGCTGCTGCGCAGCCGGACGTAGCCTCGCAAGGCTCGTCAACGGCTACAAGAACCAGGCAACCCTGTGGCTGTTGATCCAAGGAACAATTCCCACGGTATTTAGAAGCTGTATTTTGCCGCGATGCTGAAGTTACGCGGATCGCCGTAAACGTCATAGGGGCTCCAGGTGCTGTTGCTGGCGATACCCTGGTAATACTTTTTGTCGAACAGGTTGTTGATGTTCAAGCGGGTATCCAGGTGTTGGTTCACCTTGTAGCCCGCCATCAGCCCAACCAATGCATAGGTTCTTTGCTCGATGTGATATTGGCCGAAGGTTGAGTTGCTGCCTTTGTTGAAAATGCTGCTCTGGCTATACAGGTTGGCCCCGACGCGCCATTGGTTGAGCTCACCCGGCAGGGTGTAAACCGTATTGAGCTTGAACAGGTGGCGCGGCACGTCGGTATCGAACAGTCGGCCTTCCTTGTTGTGGTCAGCATCTTTGCGGTACTTGGCCTGGGCAAAGGTGTAGCCTGCGCCGATTTGCCAGTCCGGGGTCAAGGCGCCGATCAACTCCAGGTCAATGCCCTGGCTGCGGACTTTACCCGCGGCTTCGTAGCAATACACGCCGTCATCGCTGCGGGCGCATTGGGACTGGTTGTCGAGCAAGGCCGCCCGGTTCTCCTGATCAATCAGGAAGATGGCCGCGCTGGCGTTCAAAGCACCATTGAAGTATTCGCCCTTGATCCCGATTTCGTAGTTCTTGCCAACGATAGGCTTGATGACGGAGTTGTCATTGGCCACTTCGCTTTGCGGCATGAAGATGTCGGTGTAGCTGGCGTAGACCGAGTGGTTGGCGTCCAGTTCATAGATCACCCCGGCATAGCGGGTCAGGTTGCGCGTGACCTTGTAATTGCTGTTGGTGTAGTAATCGTCGTTCAACTGATCGTAGATCGATGTGGTGTCGTACCAGTCAAGGCGAGCGCCGAGGATCACTTTTAACGGGTCGCTGATACTCCAGCGGGTGGTCACATAGAGCCCTTCCTGGTCGATATTTTCGCTCAGGTTGTAGCTGTCGGGCACATAGGGTTTGGGCACGCTGTGGGGGTCGAAGTTGATGATGTCGGCCACCGGAATAAACATATTTCCGCCCTTGCCGGAGGTCTTCAGCTGGCGCTTGCTGGCACCGATTACCAGTTCGTGCTGGCGGTCAAACAGGTTGAAAGGCCCGCTGACATAGGCGTCGTAGGTGGATTGGTCGTAGTTGCGCTTCTGGTTGAAGACCCGCTGTTGGTAGGTGGCGTAATGCTCCAGCACAGCGCCGGTCAGCTTGAAGTCCGACCAGTTTTTAGAGGCCGAAACATGGCCGCGCCAGTCATTGGCGAAGCGATGGTCCAGCTCGGCAAACACGGTCTTGTTGTCGATGTCCTGATGGCTCCAGGTGTAACCGAAGGTCTTGGAGCGGGAGAAGTTGACGTGGCTGCCGTCCGGGTTGACCGGCAAGCCGCCCCAGTTGATGTTGTTGTTATCGTTTTGATCCGAGGCCCCGACTGTCAGGGTGGTGGAGTCGTTCAGGTCGAACTCGCTGATGCCGTAAAACACACCGCGCTCACGTCCGGCATAGTCCTGGAAACCGTCCTTGTCCTGGTAGGCGCCGACAAAGCGCCCGCGCAGGCTGCCCGAGTCGTTCAACGGGCCTGAGAGGTCCAGTTCGGAGCGGTAGTTGTCCCAGCTTCCGGCCCCTGCGCTAATGCTGCCTTGAAAGTCATGGGTTGGGCGTTTGCGCACCATGTTGATGGCGGCAGACGGGTTGCCCGCGCCTTGCATCAAGCCGGTGGCGCCACGCACGATTTCTACGCGGTCGTACGGCGCCATGTCTGCAGCGGCTACCCAGTCGGCATTGTAGGTGGTGGGCAAGCCATCGAACATCAGGTTGGTAATGGGAAAGCCCCTGGAAAAATATTCGCTGTTGGCGGGACGTGCAGCCGCCATGCGCAAGCCCGGAGTGGCTTGCACCACGTCATCCAGGTTGCGCATGTCTTGGTCGTCCATGCGCTGGCGGGTGATGACGGTGACCGCTTGCGGGGTCTCGCGCTGGCTCATCGACAGTTTGGTCGCTGTCTGCATGGCACCGGTGGCGTAGGAGCCGGTGTTCTCTGTGGTGCTGCCCAATGCCGAAGCGTTGATACTGGTGGCGCCAAGCTCCAGCGCACCGGCGACCTGCGGCACCAGCAAATAGGCGCCATTGGCCTGCTGCACGGCGGAGTAACCGCTGCCCGCCAGTATGTGTGCCAGCCCCTCGGCCACGCTGTATTGACCCTTAAGGCCCTGGCTGGTTTTGCCTGCGGTCAGGCTGGCATTGGTCGACAGGGCAATGGCGGCTTGCCGACCAAACTGGCCAAGCGCTTGATCCAGAGGGCCGGGATTGACTGAAAACTGAATCTGCCGATCCGCTGCCTGCGCCTGAACCTGGGGTACCAGCAAGCCTTCGGTAACGACCAGCCCGCCGAGCAGCAGCATGCTGACGGCTGAAACACAGCTGCGTTTACGTAGAGGCGGTCGAGGGATAGAGCGGTCTTTCATGGCGGGTTTCCGACGTCAGGAGAGGGGGCTGCCCGCTATCGCAATCAGCGGGATTTGCCCATAAGCCAAATGAGAATCAAAAACCTGCCGATTTTTTTGATTTATTTTGAAGGCGTGCTCAGCGCGAGGTGAGGGTTGTCCAATAACGGGTCCGACGCTGCACTGTCACCGGCAAACTTTGCTCCAACATTGAGAAGATCTGTTCGGGGTCTTGCAACGGGTACGACCCTGTCAGCCGCAGGTCCGCGACAGCGGGATCGCAGCGCAACAGGCCGGGCACATGGCGCGACAGTTCCTGTATGAAGTCCCCCAGGCGCATGCGCTCGGCGACAATAAATCCGTCGATCCAGGCGGTGTCGGCGAGATTGGCGGGTTGTGCAGGATACACCTGGCTACTGCTGATCCAGGCTTGGGTGTGGGCTTGCACCACACGTGAGTCGCCACTGTTCTTCAGGCTGGCAGCCACTTTGCCGCTACTGACCGCCAGCAGGGTGCCGCGGCCATCCTCCTCGCGACGCACGCTGAAACGCGTACCCAGCGGTTGCAAGCGCGCCTCGGCGGTATAGACCAGCAGCGGTCGCCCGCCAGGGTCGGCGGCGGTAAGTACATCTATTTCGCCCTGACGCAAGGTCAGACGCCGTACCTGAGCGTCGTAGTGCACATCCAGCAGGGTGCGCGTGTTAAGCCAGATCTGCGTACCGTCGGCCAAGGTGTAGTGGTCGCGTTCGCCGGTGCCGGTGTGATAATCGGCAAGCGTGCTTTGCAGCCAGAAGCTGTCGCTGGCTTGCCAGACAGTGCCGCCCAGCAGCCCGGCACCGAGCAGTATCTTGAGCACTTGGCGACGGTCGCGTTCCTGTGCAGGGGTGTTCTTTAAGGTCTGCCGGGCCAAGGGATTGGCCAGTTGGCTGGAACGACACTGCAACTGCTGGCGAATGCTGTTGAAGCGTTGCCATGCTTGCTCGTGTTGCACATGTGCATTGCGCCATTGTTGGAGCGCCAACGCTTGCGCCGAATTCATTTCGCCCGATTGCGCCAGGGTAAACCATGCCAGGGCCTGGTCACGGATGGCTTCGGGCAGAGGCGTGGACGGGTTTTCAGGTACTGACACGCGACTCACTCGAACTGGCTGGCGTAGCACATGGCGAATGCTTTGCTCATGGACTTTTGGACTTTATCGACACTCATTCCCAGTTGGCTGCCGATCTGTTTGTAGGTCAGGCCGTCGAGTTGCGAGAGCAAGAAAATTTCTCGCATGGACGGCGACATGCCGTTGAGCAATTCATCGATCTCTACCAGGGTTTCAATCAGCAGGGATTTGTCTTCCGGGGACATTTGCAGTGCTTGTGGCTGCTCGGCCAACGCTTGCAGGTAAGCGCGCTCCACCGCCTGACGGCGCCAGCGATTGATCAGCAGGCTATTGGCAATCGTCGCCAGATAGGCCAAGGGCTGGCGCAAGTCATCGACCGGGCGCTGTGCCCGCATGATGCGTACAAACGTATCCTGCGTCAGGTCATCGGCATCGGCGTTTTCCTGCAAGCGTTTACGCAACCAGTTCTTCAGCCAACCACTGTGTTGCAGGTAGAGGTGCTCGACATCCTGTTCGAAACTGCGGTGGTTGGTCATGATGATGAAAATCAGTTAGTGATTGATAAGTATTCTCAACTTTAGCGTGGCCGCTGGAGGGATGCAATCTGCCAGTACCGGGCCCAGTGTGTTCACAGGGATGGCAGGTGAGTGAATAACCCGCTGTTTAGTGCGCAGCATCCTTGGTATCGAGCAACAAATCATGGGTTGCCCGACTGAAACGATCGATAAGGAAGTCCAGCAATACCCGCACCCGGGGGCTTCGGTAGCGGTTACTGTGTAAAACGGCATAGACGCCTGCTTCGCGGATGCAAAAGTCAGGGAGCACGACTTTAAGTCGGCCTGTCCGTATATCCATGGCGGCATCCCAAATGGTTTTTCGGGCGATGCCGTGACCTGCCAATGCCCATTCCCTGGCCAGCGCACCGTCGTTGGTTTCCCAGGCTTCGCTCATGGGGACGACGTGATCCCATGGCTGCCCTTCAACCACAAAGTGGAAGGTATTCAGCGGCCCGGCCGACGTGACCAGGACGATGAACGTGTGCCTGGCGAGATCAGCAGGGGTTTCAGGCTCACCATGGCGTGCCAGGTATTCAGGTGACGCACACAGTACCCGCCAGTTGGGAGCCAGTTGGCGGGCGATTAGCGAGCTGTCTTGGGGCTGGCCAAAACGGATGGCTAGGTCGAGATCGTCCTGCAGCAGATTTGACACTGAATCAGACAAGGTCAGCGCGATTTTCAATTCCGGGTGCAATGCGCTGAAGTCTTGCAGCCAGTCGTTGAACAGATTGCGGCCAAAATCGCCCGAGGCGGATATCCGCACTTTGCCACGTACTTCTTTACCGCTGGCTTGAAGACCGGCTTCGGCTTCGTCAATAGCGCGCAAGGCGACCCAGCATTGTTGTAAGTAAAAGCGGCCTTCTTCGGTCAGGCGTAACTGGCGCGTGGTGCGATCAAACAAACGGGTGCGCAGCGCCGACTCCAGTTTGATCAGTCGCGCGCTGGCCGCAGCGGGCGACAAGCCCAGTTTACGACCCGCAGCCGACAAACTGCCGAGCGCTGCCGCCTCGACAAATAAACGCATATCACCCAAGCGGTCAGTGGCCATATTCAATCTGGATTTGAAGGTTCGTCAAATGCTAGGCCAATTATCAAGGCTCTGGCAATTGCGCAGACTTAGGCCTTCTATCGCGACTGAGCACAGGCCATGACCGCTGAAACACTTTCTTCTTTATCGAGACCCCAAGAGCGCCTTCCGTTGGCGGCGCTATTGGCGCTGACCATGGCCAGCTTTATCGCCACCGCCAATGAAACCGTACCCGCCGGGCTTTTGCCGCAAATTGCCGCAGCGTTTGGTGTGTCGCAAGCCTGGGCTGGCCAACTGGTGACCCTGTGCGCGCTGGGTTCAGGGCTGGCGGCTATTCCATTAACCTTGGCGCTGCAAGGTTGGCGCCGGCGCGTATTGCTGATGCTGGCGGCAGGGGTGTTTTGTGTCGGCAATGCCGTGACCGCGTTCTCGCCGTGGTTTTGCCTGACCCTGGCTGCCCGCCTTTTTGTCGGGATAGCAACCGGTCTGGCCTGGAGCCTGCTGGCAGGCTACGCCAGACGCATGGTCGCGCCTGAGCTTCAAGGCCGCGCCATGGCGCTTGCGATGCTGGGCATACCTTTAGCCTTCGCTTTGGGCGTACCGCTTGGAGCCTGGCTGGGTGTGTTAGTGGGTTGGCGCTGGGTATTTGCAGCGCTTTCAGGGCTTAGTCTGCTGGTAATGCTGTGGATCCATCAGCAAATCCCTGATTATCCAGGGCTGCGTTCTGCAGGGCGTTTGCCGTTGCGCAACGTGCTGCAAACGCCCGGTGTACGACCTGTGCTGGTAGTGGTCATGCTCTGGATTCTGGCCCATTACACGCTTTACACGTACATCGCTGCGTTTATGGCGTCTGTTGGATTGGCCGTGCAGGTCGATCGGGGCCTGCTGGCATTCGGGATTGCCGCAATGATTGGACTGTGGGGCACCGGCGTTTTAATCGACGGCAGGCTCAAGCGTTTGATTCTGATCAACCTGACCACCTTTGCACTGATAGCGCTTGCTTTGGGCGTGGGGCGTCTTAATGGTAGTGCACTGTATTGCTGCCTCGTGCTGTGGGGGTTGAGTTTTGGCGGAGCGCCGACGTTATTGCAAACGGCGTTGGCCGAGGTGGCGGGTGAGGGCGCTGACATCGCTCAATCAATGCTGGTGACGGTCTTTAATCTGGCGTTTGCAGGCAGTGGCGTAATCGGTGCAGTTCTGCTGACAGGCTGGGGGCCGCAAGCCATACCCTGGCTGGTGCTGGGGTTGTTACTGCCGGCGCTTTTTATCCTCGGTGTGGCTGGATCTATCCGCCGCTCAAGTGAAACCTGAGTTTTTCGAGAACACTGCGCTTGCTGCAATGTGTCGTTGCGCCTAGCGTAGAACCACGCGCTAACTCCCCCAGGCCCTCCCTTCTAAAAAGGACTGTTCCATGCCTCTCGTCAGAATTGATCTTTCATCAGATACCTCTGCCCAAACCGCCGCTGCCATTGGCGATGTGGTTTACCAGGCGATGGTCAACGTTGCTAACGTGCCTGAGCATGACAAGTTTCAGATCATTCACCGGCATGCCAAGGAAGAGTTGGTCTACCCGGCTGCGGGATATCTGGGGATCAGTTACACGCCGAACATTGTGTTCATCCAGATCACCTGGAATGCCGGGCGCTCGGTTGAGGTAAAAAAGGCTTTTTACAAAGCCATTGCCGAGGGTATTCATGAGAAAACCGGGCTGAGAAAGGAAGACGTCTGGATCAATTTGATCGATGTTAAACGCGAAGACTGGTCCTTTGGTAACGGCGAGATGCAATACGCCCCGACGGAGCGATTGATTAACAATGCACACAGCGACTCAGGCGAGTCGCTGTTGCTTCACAACCTGCTTGCCCGCCAGCTTTAGGGCATGGCCGGTTTTGCTACGTCCTCTTTTTCAGCGTCTTGCTCCAGCAGCACCAGTGCACCGACGATCAACGCGTGCATGCCTTGTTCAAGTTCGGCTTCCATCTCGGCTTCTTCTGCCGCGCGTTCCGCCTCCAGCAACGGTTCCCGACCGGTCACCGAATACACCGTATCGGCCACGGCGATACCGTGAAACGCGACGGTCGCCAGCAGCCAGCGCGCGCGCTCTTTTGAAAGGCCATAGGCCTGGGCGATATGGCTCTGATGGTCGTCGATTTTGGCGAGCATTGGTTGGGTCGCCGCCAGCCTGCGGATGACGTAAGGCGTCAGCCCCTGATGCGCCTTGACGAACACCCGCACCGAGGTGGCAAACACCATCATGTAGTCCTTCAGCCCGTTGTATTGATCAGCCCCGGCCTGGGGTATCTGCCAGCGGGTGAAGATCTCTTCGGCGACCATGCTCTTCAGCGCTTCGAGATTGGCCACGTGCTTATAAAGCGCCATATGGCTGACGCCCAGTGCCGCAGCAACGCCGACAAAGGTAATGCTCGGCAAGCCGATCTTGATGCCTGCTTCGACGATGCGTTCCCGGGTGATGGTACGAGGGCGCCCTCGGGTTGCGGGCAATTGTGGCGGGGTCATAACAGATCCTTGAACGTGGGTGACAGTCTTGTAGCCGTCTTGTCAGGATTTCGCAAATTAGTTTATAGTCATGCAACTAATTAAGATTGGCGTTTACAGTGGCGTTTCCAGAGCCCTGACGACGCTTGTATCCCTGCGAAGGAAAGCGCGAGCTTTCCAGCTCTCCTGAAATTCCGGACGTTTGAATTCCATGGAAACTCCTGACCCGGCCTCGGCCAAACGAAAGGTGCGTGGCCCGATCAGCCAGCTACTGAAGCCAGTTCGTGGGCGATTGATCATTGCCGCCGTGCTTGCGGCTTTAGGTGCGATGTTGACGCTGGTGCCGCTGGCGGTGATTGCACACATCGCCCGGCTTGCCCTGAGCGAAGCCGACATGGCGCAAAACCAGGTGGGGTGGGCCGTGACGGTCGGGCTGGCAAGCTTGTGTGCAGGTTTGTTGTTGATCGCCGCCTCTGAGCTGCTCGCGCATTTGGCTGACAACCGCCTCACCCATCATTTGCGCGTGGCGATTGCGCAACGCCTGAGCCGCGTGCCGTTAGGCTGGTTCACCAGCCGGGCCTCGGGGGAGGTCAAGCAGGCGATGCAGGACGACATCAATACACTGCACAGCCTGACGGCGCATTTCTACACAACACTGGGCCGTGCAGGCGGTGCCATTCTGATCGCGCTGATCTACCTGTTTGCGCTGGATTGGCGCCTGGCAATCGTCTCGCTCCTCCCGCTTCCGGGGTTTTTCCTGTTTTTTGCCAGGGCCATGAAAGCCAGTGAAGCGAACATGCAGGCGTTCGCGGCCGGCATGGGGCGCATTGACAACGCGGTCGTGGAATTCGTCAACGGTATTGCCGTGGTCAAATCGTTTAGTGGCAGCGCCAGGGCTCCCCGCAGCTACCGCGATGCGGTTGATGCCTTCGCCGAGGCTTTTGTCGGCTTCACCCGGCCACTGGTGGCGCCGATGGCCAATGCCAACGCGCTGATTGCGCCGGTCACGGTACTGGGCATGGTGCTGGTCTTTGGCACCGTATTCGTTGGCCTGGGCTGGATGGAACCTCTTGATGTGCTGCCGTTTGCCTTGGTAGCTCCGGGGCTTTGCGGCCCCTTGCTGTTGTTGCACTACATCACCCATGACCTGAATCACGCGACTGGCGCCGCCCGGCGTGTGCAGACCTTGCTGGATACACCGGTGCTGGAGCAGCCAAACCCAAGCGAACAGGCATCGCCCAACGGCAACGAGATCCGCTTTGAGCGTGTGGGTTACGCCTATGACGCTGAGCGCCGTGTGCTTGCAGACGTCAACTTGACGCTGAAACCGGGCACCACCACGGCCATTGTCGGTTACTCCGGTGCGGGCAAATCGACACTGGCGCGACTGCTGCTGCGCTTCTTTGACCCCACCGAGGGGCGCATCACGCTGGGCGGTGTGGACATTCGCCACATCGAGTCCTCCAGCCTGTACCGGCACATCGGTTTTGTCTTGCAGGAGGTGCGCCTGATCCACGCCAGCGTGCACAACAACATTGCCTTGGGCAGGCCGTCGGCCACCCGGCAAGAGGTGGAGGCGGCGGCACGAACCGCCAATATCCACGAGCGAATCCTTGCGTTACCTCGCGGTTATGACGCCGTGATCGGCGAAGACGCACAGCTCTCTGGCGGCGAACAGCAGCGCTTGAGCATCGCCCGCGCCGTGTTGCTTGATCCGCCCGTGTTGGTGCTCGACGAAGCCACGGCCGCCGCCGACGCCGAAAGCGAAGTGGCGATCCAGGAAGCCCTTTCACGCTTTGCCGCAGGCCGCACGCTGCTGGTGATTGCCCATCGCCTCGACACGGTGATGCATGCCGACCAGATCATCGTGCTCGACAACGGCACGGTGCATGAACAGGGCTCGCATCAGCAACTGCTGGCACGCAAGGGGCTCTATGCGCGCTTGTGGGCGCAGGGTGGTTATACGCATTCAGAACAACAGGCGGTGCCGTCATGCTAAAACCCCTTACTCAATTATTGGGCGATGACGCGCCGGTCTTGCGCCGCTACCTGTGCATGGCCGTAGCCTATGGCCTGCTCAGCGGGCTGAGCCTTATCACCCTGGTCCCCGTGTTACAGCATTTATTGGCCAACGATGTGCGGGGCGCCGGGTTATGGCTTGGTCTGACGCTGGCGGGCGTGGTGGTGTGTTGGGCCTGGCGACGCCAGGTAGACAAGGCAGGCGTTGCCGTGGGTGTGGCGATCTTGCAGGGCGCCCGGCAACGTATCGGTGATCATGTCGCGTGCCTGCCGCTGGGCTGGTTCACCGCGCAAAATACCAGTCGCCTCGGGCATGTGATTACCCACGGCGTGATGTCGGTTGCACAATTGCCAGCGCATGTCTTTACGCCGCTCATCACCGGCGCCGTCACGCCGCTGGTGATGGTCGCGGCGCTGTTTGCGCTGCACTGGCCGCTGGGTCTGATTGCACTGCTGGGGCTGCCGCTGCTGGTGCTCGCGCTGCGGTTAACAGGGCGGCTCGGGCGACACTCCGGCCGGGCTTACCAGCAGCACTTTGCCGATGCCAGCCAGCGCATGGTTGAGTTTGCCCAGGCTCAGTCGGTGCTGCGCGCCTTTAACGGCGAAGGCGGTGGGACGCAGTTGCTGGAACACGCCATCGACCGGCAGCGCCGCTCCGGCATGCGCCTGATCTTGCAGTCCACGCTCTCGGTGGTGCTCAACGCCTGGGTGGTGCAGGCCATCTTTGCGCTATTGCTGATAGCGGCTGTGGGCTGGCTCGACGCACAACTGGGCATTGCCCAGGACACCGGCTCGGTGATTGCTGTTGTGGTCGCGCTGGTGTTGGCCAGCCGCTACATCGATCCGCTGCTCGACGTGGCCAGCTACGCCGAAACCGTGCGTGGTGCCTACGGCCAGCTTGAGCAAGTGCAAAGTATTTTTGCCGTTGCTCCCTTGCCTGAACCCGAGCAGCCACAGACCCCGGCAGATGCTTCGATTGAGTTGCGCGGGGTCAGCATGCGTTATGCACCCGACCAGCCGGAAGTGTTGCACGGCGTCAGCCTGCGCATTGCGCCGGGCAGCATGACGGCACTGATTGGTGCTTCCGGCTCCGGCAAGACAACGCTGGTGCGTTTGCTCGCGCGTTTTTTCGATGTCAGCCAGGGCAGCGTACTGATTGGCGGGGTGGACGTGCGGCAGATGTCCAGCGCGCAACTGGCCAGCCAGATCAGTCAGATTTTTCAGGACACTTATCTGTTTCAAGGCAGTATTGCCGACAACATTCGTATCGGCAGACCTGCCGCCAGCCTGGCCGAGATTCTCGATGCGGCGCAGCAGGCCGGGGTCAGCGAGCTGATCGAACGTTTGCCTCAGGGCATCGATACGCCGGTGGGTGAGGGTGGTGCGCAATTGTCGGGCGGTGAGCGCCAACGCATTGCGATTGCACGGGCGCTGATCAAAAACGCCCCCATCCTGCTGGTCGATGAAGCCACCGCCGCCCTGGATGCCGAGAACCAACAGGTGATCGCCCAGACACTCGCCAGGTTGCGCGGTCGGCACACGCTGGTAGTGATCGCGCACCAGCTGTCGACGGTGGCCATGGCGGACCAGATTCTGGTGCTCGATAAGGGCCAATTGGTTGAGCAAGGTTCCCCGGCAGCATTGCGCGCCAGCAACGGCTGTTATGCGCAGTTTTTGCAGCAACGCCGGGCGGCCAAGGGCTGGCGTATTGCTGTGCCTACGAACGGCGAGCAAGCCTGATGCGTGCACGATGGGCTGTGCTGTTTGCCTTGCTCTGCCTGGCGTCGCTGTTGGTTGGGGCGCGACAGTTGCAGTGGTCGCAGTTGTGGTCGGCGTCGGGCGATGCCTGGCTGACGATCACGGCCAGCCGCCTGCCGCGTCTTGCCGCATTGGTGCTAACCGGGGTTGGCCTGGCGGTGTGCGGGGTGATTCTTCAACATATTGTGCGTAACAAATTCGTCGAGCCGGGCACCACGGGCGGGCTGGATGCGGCCAAGCTCGGCATCCTCGTGTCATTGGCGCTGGCGCCCGCTGCGGGGGCGCCTGCACGAATGCTGTTTGCGCTGGTGTTTTGTTTCGCTGCTGGCCTGATTTTTGTGTGGGTGATTCGCCGCATCCAGTTCAAAAGCACGGTGTTGGTCCCGGTTATCGGCCTGATGTATGGCGGCGTACTGAGCGCCTTTGCCGAGTTTTATGCCTATCGCAATAACATCATGCAAAGCATGCAGGGCTGGTTACTGGGGGACTTTTCCCGGGTGGTGCAGGGCAGCTACGAAATCATCTATTTGATCCTGCCGATTGTTGCTCTGACTTACCTGTATGCCCACCGTTTCACCGTGGTGGGCATGGGCGAAGGCATGGCCACCAGCCTGGGGCTCAACTACCCGGCAACCGTGGTACTGGGATTGCTGCTGGTGGCAGTCACGGTGTCTGCCACAGTGATTACGGTCGGCGCGATCCCCTTTGTCGGCCTGGTCATCCCCAATCTGGTCGCGCTGCGTTATGGCGACAACCTGGCGCGCACGCTGCCCATCGTGGCACTGGGTGGCGCGTGCTTGCTGTTGGTCTGCGACATTCTTGGGCGCCTGATTATTTACCCGTTCGAAGTGCCCATCGGTTTGACTGCGGGCAGCGTAGGCGGGGTGTTGTTCCTCGCGCTGATCCTCTGGAGGCACCGATGAGCCGCGTGCTGCCCCGATATGCCGTGTGGGGTGTGGTCGTTGTGTTGGCGCTGGTGTTTGTGTTCCTGCGCTCGGGCCTGGACGTTGACTATGTGATCCCCAAGCGGCTCGCCCGGCTCGCCGCCATGGTGATCGGCGGGGTGGCGATTGCCTGGTCGTCGATCACCTTCCAGACCCTGACCGGCAACCGCATATTGACCCCCGCAATAATGGGCTATGAGGCGGTGTATCTGCTCTTGCAGGCCTTGCTGGTGTTGTCTCTCGGGACGTACAGCGCGGTTCTGCTGGGTGTCTCCGGTAACTTTTTACTGTCCGTGCTGCTGATGCTTGCCTATTCGTGGTGCATCCATCGCGGGTTGTTTCGGGACGGCAAGAGCAACGTGTATTTCCTGCTGTTGGTCGGCCTGGTACTGACCATGGTGATCAGTACCTTTACCCAGTTCGTCCAGCTCAAGGTCAGCCCCGGTGAGTTCTCTGTGGTGCAGGGCTTCAGCCAGGCTTCTTTCAATCGGGCACAGCCTCATCAGTTGCTGTTCTCCGGGGCGCTGGTTGCAGCCGTATGCCTGGTGGGCCTGAAGACCTTACCCACCCTCGATGTACTCGCCCTTGGGCGCGATCAGGCTATTTCGCTGGGGGTTGATTACCGGCGCAACGTGCGCCTGCACCTGGGCTTGATTGCGGCGCTGGTGGCTATTTCCACCAGCTTGCTCGGGCCCACGGCGTTTATGGGCGTATTTGTCGCAAACATCACGTACGCGTTGGCCCGCACCTTCAGGCACCGGGTCACCCTGGCGCTGGGCAGCGCGATTGCCGTCGGTATGTTTATCGCCGCCCAACTCTTGGTCGAGCATGTTTTCAACTACAAGACCACTGTCGGCATCCTCGTCAATCTGGTGTGCGGCGGGTACTTCCTGGTGTTGATGGTGCGTACCCGAGGAACCCCATGATTACTGTCCATGACATTCATAAGGCCTATGGCGCCAAGACCGTACTGAACAACGTTAATGCGTGTTTCCCGGCAGGCGGGCTGACTTCTCTGATCGGCCCAAACGGCGCTGGCAAGACCACGTTGCTGATGATGATCGCGCGGCTGATGGTGCCGGGCCGTGGCGAAGTACGCCTCGAAGGCCGCCCGGTTACGGGCTTGCCAATCAATGAGTACGCCAAACGGGTGGCGACGTTGCGCCAGTCGCCAGACTTCAACTTGCGCTTGACGGTGGAGGAGTTGGTCGCGTTTGGGCGCTTTCCGTTCAGCCGTGGGGCGTTGACCGCCGAAGACCGGCGGCTGATTGGCGAGGCAATCGAATTTCTGTCTTTGCAACCGCTACGCCACGCCTACCTCGACGAACTCAGCGGCGGGCAGCGGCAAATGGCCTTTTTGGCGATGACGATAGCCCAGCAGACCGACTACCTGTTGCTCGATGAACCGCTCAACAACCTCGATATCAAGCACGCCGTGCAGATCATGCGCGCGCTGCGCCGACTCTGCGATGAGTTCGGCCGTACGGTGATTTTGGTGGTGCATGACATCAACTTTGCTGCCAGCTATTCCGATCACATCGTGGCGATGAAGGCGGGGGCGGTGCAGTGCGTCGGGAGCGTTGAGCAGGTGATTACCGAAAACCGGCTCAGCGAGCTGTACGGGCTGGACTTCGACATCAGTCAGGGCCCGCGCGGGCTTTTGTGCAACTACTTCAATCCATAAAGAGAACCTTGAACATGGCGCATCACACCCAGCGTTTGTGGCCGTTGGCCCTGTTGATAGCTGCAGCTTTTGCGGTGCAGGGCTGCAACGACAAACCGGCAACACCGACCAAGGCCAGCCCTGCCGCGCAGGCGGGGCAGGGCGCTTATGCACCGGTCAGCGTGCAGCATCAATTGGGCACTACGGTGATTGAGCGTGCCCCGCAACGGGTGGTAGCCCTGGACATGAATGAGGTCGATTTTCTTGAACAGCTCGGCGTGCCGGTGGTGGGGATGCCTAAGGATTTTGTTCCGCATTTTCTCGCCCGCTACAAGGATGCCGTGAGTGTCGAAGACGTCGGCGCTATTGTGCAGCCCAATCTTGAGCGCGTTTATGCGGCCAGGCCGGACCTGATCCTCATCACCTCGTTGCAGGCCAATCACTATAAAGAGCTGAGCGAAATGGCTCCGACCGTCCATTTCGATGTCGACTACCGCGACAGCGAAGCGCGGCATATCGACGTCATCAAGGATCACTTGCTGACCTTGGGGCAGATTTTCGACAAGCAGGCGCTGGCCCGCGAGAAGGTCGATGAGCTGGATGCCAAAGTCGAAGAGGTCAGGCATCTCACGCAAGGAAGGCCCGAAAAAGCCCTGGTGGTGCTTCACAACAATGGCGCTTTCAGTTCATTCGGCGTGCAGTCGCGCTACGGCTTTATCTTCAATGCCCTAGGGGTGAAACCCGCCAGCGCGACAGCCGAAGCGGGCCTGCATGGTCAGCCGATTTCCAGCGAATTCATTCAGCAGGCCAACCCCGACATCATTTATGTGGTGGACCGCACGGCGGTGATGGAGCGTCGCCCGGTGATGGACGCCCAAAGCATGGGCAACCCGTTGCTGCAACAGACCAAAGCATGGAAGAACGGCAAGGTGATTTTTGCCGATGCCCAGGCCTGGTATGTGACAGGCGCGAGTCCGACCTCGCTGAAATTCATGATTGAGGACGTTGAAAAAGGCTATCAGCGCTAAGCCGCTCCAGGCCTTGGCCAGTCATTTATTGGTCATCTAACGATTCTCATTAAAAACACCCTTTTTATTTAGATAAACAACAACCAGCAACTTCCCAGTTGAATGGAGCCTTAGCGTGCGTAAAAATCACTTATCAACCCGCATAGCGCAACCTCGCGCAGACTTTGCCTTGAGCCGCACCGCCACTGCCGTACAGCGCGTGCTATTGGGCATGACCTTGGCCGTGGCCGGCTTGCCAGCCTATGCCGACACCTTAAACACCGAAGAAAAGGCCGTCTCGACACTGCCTGAAACGCGGGTGGAGGGTGAAATGGACTTGCCTTCCGAATTGCCCCCCAGCTATGCGGGAGGGCAGGTTGCCTATGGAAGCCGGGTTGGCCTGTTGGGCAACAAAGACTTTATGGAAACGCCGTTCAGCACCGTCAGTTACACCGAAAAATACATTGCTGACCGCCAGGCACAAAACATCACCCAAGTGATTGCCGCTACAGATCCAGCGGTCTTCAGTAACGGTTTGACCGGCACCTTCAGCGAGAACTACTCCATTCGTGGTTTTGCCAGCAACATCAGCGACGTGACCATCGGCGGGCTGTATGGCGTGGCCCCTTACTACCGGATTTCGCCGGAAATGTACGAGCGCATCGAAGTGCTCAAAGGGCCGTCTGCGCTGCTCAACGGCATGCCGCCGGGAGGTTCGGTCGGGGGGGCCGTCAATCTGGTGCCCAAGCGTGCAGGCAACGAGCCGTTAACGCGCTTTACCGGCACCTATATGTCCGATGCGCAGTTTGGCGGTCACCTGGACGTGGGGCGACGCTTTGGCGAAGACCAGCAGTTCGGCGTGCGCTTTAACGGGGTGTACCGGGATGGCGACGGTGCAGTGGATCATCAAAAGCTCAAAGCTGAACTGACCTCGCTCGGTCTGGACTGGCGAGGCGAGCGCGCGCGTCTGTCGGCTGACCTGTATGAGAGTGAAGACCGTGTTCGCGGGCAGAACCGCGGTATAAACCTGGCCTCCGGCGTTGCGGTGCCCAAGCCACCCAAGTCCGATACCTTGCTGAACCCTGACTGGGCCTATGTGCAGACCAAGGATCACGGCGCCATCGTGCGCGGTGAGTACGACCTGACCGACGACCTGATGGCTTATGCGGCGTTTGGCACCAGCGAAACCCGCTACGTTTACAGCGGCACCATGTTGGCCACGGTCTTTAACGAGGCGGGCGACTTCAAGACCAGCATGGGCCAACTGAAAATGGAGCTGGAGAAAACCTCAGGCGAAGCGGGCTTGAAAGGCAACTTCCAGACAGCGGCGATCAAGCACCAATGGTCGATCAACGCCACGCACTACGGCGACACCCAGAAGGACTACGGCCGCAGGCAGGTGCCCGGAGCGGACTGGATTACAAACATTTACAACCCGGTGTGGGGCCCGGCAGCGGATAAAAGCTTCCCGTACATTGCTCACAGCGAAACCCGCCTGACCAGTTACGGCGTGGCAGACACCTTATCGGTGCTTGAAGACCAGGTGCAATTAACCCTGGGGGTACGTCGTCAGCAAGTCCTGACCGATACCTTCAGCGTGAGCACCGGCGCACGAACCGGCCGCTATGACGAAGCCGCTACCACACCCGCAGCGGCATTATTGGTCAAGCTCACCGACAATATCTCCGTGTATGCCAACTACATAGAAGGCCTGAGCAAAGGCGCCACCGCGCCGATGACAGCTGCGAATGCCGGGGATGTGTTCGCGCCGTACAAATCCAAGCAAAAAGAAGTCGGCCTCAAGCTAGACCTTGGCGACTTCACCCACACCCTGAGCCTCTATGAAATCAAGCGCCCCAGCAGTTATACCGACCCGGACACCAACGTCTTCTCCTTTGGCGGCGAGCAACGCAACCGCGGGATTGAATGGGGCTTCTTCGGCGCGCCGCTGAACGACGTGCGGCTCATGGGCGGCGTGGCCCATGTTGATCCCAAACTCACCAAGACTGCTGGCGGCATCAACCAGGGCAAAACGGCCACCGGCTTGCCCAAATTACAAGGCAAACTGGGCGTGGAGTGGGACACCCCGGTGATCGACGGCCTGACCCTCACCGCCAACGCAACCTCAGTGTCCAAGCAATACATCAATGCCGATAACTCGCAATCGATCCCTGGCTACACCATCTTTGAGGTTGGTACCCGCTACACCACCCACCTGGCCAGCCGCCCGATCACCTTGCGCGGCAGCGTGACCAACGTCACCAACAAGGCCTATTGGGGGACGCCACTACTGTCCAGCCTGGGGCTTGGCGCGCCACGGACGGTTGAGCTTTCGGCTTCGGTGGATTTTTGAGCTAGTAGGGGAAAAGGTCTGGCGGCAGGTGCCGCCAGATTTTGGTTGGGGGGAGAATCAAACGATCGCGAGGTAATCTCACTCCTGCATATTCACCGCAGTTGTTGTCATTCTTTAAAGACTCTCCGGATCCCCAAAAAACATCTGAATCCTCGACCGCAACCACCGTTCCCCTGGATCGTTGTCCTGTGCCCCGCGCCAGGCCATGTGCAATTCAAAGCTTTCGATTTCAAGTGGCGGGGCTTCGGCACGTACGCCGCCGGCGGCGGTAAGGGCTTCGGCGGTATAGTCGGGGACCATGGCGACGATGTCGGTGCCCGCCAACAATGTGCTTAGACCGTTGAACTGCGGCACGGCGAGCACCACATGGCGCTTGCGCCCGATTTTTTCCAGTTCGGTGTCGATATAGCCGCTCAAGTCGCCGGCAAATGAGACCAGTGCGTGGGGCCGCGCGCAAAAGTCATCCAGGCTCATGGCGCCGGGCATGCTGTCGGCACGCAGTAACTTGGATCGGCTGCGGCGCAAGACTTTGCGCTTGGCATTGGCGGGCAGGTCGGTGGTGTAGCTGACGCCAACCGATATCTCTCCCGACGCCAACAGCGGTGGCATGAGGATGTAGTTGACTCGCCGCACCACGAGGACGATGCCCGGGGCTTCAGCGCGCAAGCGCTTGAGCAGCATCGGCAGCAGGGCAAATTCAACGTCATCCGACAAGCCAATACGAAACACCGAGGTGCTGGTGGCCGGGTCGAATTCTGAAGCACGGCTGACGGCGGTGGAGATGGAGTCGAGTGCTGGTGACAGCAGCGCGAAAATCTCTATCGCCCGTGCTGTGGGCTCCATGCTGCGGCCGGTGCGCACGAACAAAGGGTCGTCAAACAAATTGCGCAGGCGTGACAGGGCCGCACTGATGGCCGGCTGCCCCAGAAAAAGCTTTTCGGCGGCACGGGTCACACTGCGTTCATGCATCAGGGTTTCGAAGACGATCAGCAAGTTCAGATCGACGCGACGCAAGTCGTTACGGTTCATCTGGCGGGATTCACTGAAGGGTCAACGGAAAGTCAGGTAATGGATCTTACTGGCAAAGTTCATAAATCGTCACTCGGTAGATTGGCTTTCTTGGATTGAGGTGGCGGGTTTAAAGGCTTATAGCCGGTAATTTCAAGGGTTTTTGCGGTGCAATTCGCTGCTTTTGACAGCTAAAAAAACGCGCCGGATCAATGACAGGCATGTCGACTATTAATGCTGTCTGTTAGTCTTGCGCACAAAGCCCGGATAAAGTCCCGTGGTATTAGCGATTAATAAGGCGAGGTTTGTGATGTCGCGCACGATCCGTTTTCACAAGTTTGGGTCAGCCGAGGTGCTCAAGTGCGAAGAGCACGAGGTCGCTGCGCCTGCGCTTGGCGAAGTGCAGGTGCGTGTCGAAGCGATAGGTATCAGTTGGTATGACGTTCTTTGGCGCCAGAACCTGGCACCAAGCCCGGCGCATTTACCGGCGGGCATTGGCCATGAAATGGCTGGCATTGTCACTGCTGTGGGTGCTGGCGTTGATGATTTGGCGGTAGGCGACAAGGTGGCGAGCTTCCCGGCCGAGAGCGCCAACGCGTATCCAACCTACGGCGAGCTGATCCTGATGCCGCACTCAGCACTCACCCGTTATCCGGATATTCTGACCCCGGTACAGGCCAGCACCCATTACACCCCGCTGTTGATCGCCTATTTCGCCTATGTCGATCTGGCGCGTATCAAGCCGGGCCAATCGGTATTGATTACCGATGCCAGCCACTGCGCCGGTCCCTCATTTGTACAGTTAGGCAAAGCGTTGGGGGCGAAGGTCATCGCCGCGACCAAAGAAGGTGAGGAGCGTGAATACCTGCTGGGCCTGGGTGCCGATCACGTGATCGTGACCGAGGAGCAGGACCTGCTGATGCAGATCAACAAGATCACTGACAGCCGAGGCGTGGACGCCGTTTTCGATGGTCTGGGTGGCCCGCAAATGTCAGTGCTGGGTGATGTGCTAGCCCCTCGCGGCAGCCTGGTGCTCTACGGTCTGCAAGGCGGCAACCAGACGCGTCTGCCTGCCTGCGCCTGTTTTCAGAAGAACATTCAGTTTTTTGTGCATTGCATCGGTAACTTCACTGGCAAGCCGGAGTTGGGCATTGATCAGGACGTAGAGGCCATCCAGCGTGCCCTGCGCGAAATCAACCAGTTAACCGCAGACAGGGTGTTGTTGCCTCTGGACGTAAAAGTCTTTGCGTTCGAAGAATTCGTTGAGGCCCATCGGTACATGGACGATTGCCCCTGTCGTGGACGTGTGGCGCTGGAATTGGCGTAGTTTAAATCCCAATACGGCCTCCAGTTGCAAACAAGATGCCCTTGAATCTCGAGTTCAAGGGCATTTTTGTTGCGCATGAGTAAACATGGCCCTCGCTTTTGTTTATTGAATATCGCCCCTGAAAATTTTTATTGCTGGGGATCAATTCATTTAGATTTTTCCAATCTGGAAAAATATTCTTTTGTGTGTGTTTTATGTGTAGGTGGATTCCTATGCATATGTGGGTCGCATCTGTTATGGGGTGAACCCATTAGGTAACGGTGTGCTTGGCGCTGAGGGCTGTCGATAATACAGCGGTCGAACTGGAGGAATAGCCCATGAGCAACTTTCATGAACAAGCCATGCATTTTGTTTATCAACAAGTTCTACACCGGCTGCTGGGTTTTTTTAGTCGCCCCGAGCGCATTGCGTTGCAGTTGTTGGTTCAACGCATATTAGTCGCCGCTGGAGGGCTGGAGCGCATTGGAAGTTATCGGGTCATGGTGGTTCATGAAGGCGGCAAAGAATGCGCTTACACCTTGGCTTTTTTACGTGCAGCCCAACTGAGTATTGCCGGTCGTACCCCCGAAACATTTACCTTGCGTATTGCCGTATTGCGTCAGCCCCGTGTCACGACCAAGGTCATGGCGCGAATACAGACTCAATGCAATGAGCTGTTTGTGTATGACGATCCTACGGTGGAGCTGCTGCTGGTAGATGAAACGCAAGTCAGGCGGCTGGACAAGCATATACCGGTCGCCTTTGAGCGGCTGGGGTCCGACATGGATCGCACGCAGATACTGATGGCCGGGCATCTCTCGGAAGGTGTGCCCCGAGCGACGTTCTTTTACGCTGATCTGCTGTCGCGTGCCAAGCTCTATCGGCGTGCCTGCGAATGGGGCGGGCACGTTGATGCGTTGATCGATCGTCGCCCGCCCGAACATCTGGGTGAGTACAGTCAATGGATAAAAAAAGTGGCACTTAAGCAGGGCCATGCGCCCAATGCTCTGTATACCCAAGGCTTTGAAAGTGCAGTCAAATTATGTTCAAAGCTGGATGATGATTTTAAACACTGGTTGCGCCTTCCCGTACCGTTGAATCTGTTGGGTACAAAAAGTGCAGACACTGAAATTAACGTTATCAACGTGTTCGATTGCCTCTCTTATGAAGTCGATATGCTGCATTCGCAAGTGCTGATGTTTGTAGAGGGGTCTTGGAACATAAAGATCCTCGATATTGAAGAGCCTCAGGCCGCTGTTGTTTTATTGTCGGCGCATGTACAGGGCGTTCGCGGTGTTTGTCAATGCGGGGATGAATATCATGTCGGGGTGCAAGAGTTTTTGCGCAAGGCCAGCGCCGACAATCAAACTAATGAGCGCTATAAAAGTCAGGTGATTAAACAGCTGGGCGGAAGTTTTAATACCCCAAGACGCATTGAAAAGCTTCGACACAGCATTACGCATTATCTGGACGAGCTTCACGGCATGACCGATGAACATCTGGTGTGCGCACTGTATTCACCGTTCGTGGATCAGGCAAGTGGTCTCGAAGCCTTCTTACGACAACGCTACCCTGCAAAGCTTTACGCCCAGAATGACTTGCGGCTTGCCCTGATGGAGGAAAATGCCGCGTCTGAGGCCGATGTAAAGTGGCTTGAATCGATCAGCGGGCTGCCTGTGTCATCACTTAGGGTGCTGTTCGGTATGTCAAAAACAGACTTTACTGCCGGTAAATCCCTGATTGCTGCGCTGTGGATGCATGACCCGAACAAACTGCTCTGAGATTTAACAGTAGACCTGAAGCCGCTGTCTGGTCCCTGGTCAGCGGCAACCACACCCGAACTCGTCAGCCACTCATCCAATAGGGTTTGCCAGGCGGGTAGGCGAACTGCTATCTGTATGCATAACCAGTAACCAAAGCCAGTGGTTTGTTGTGCCTGTGATTTCTGATCCCCTACAAGACCCGTTTTATTACCTCAAAAACTTTCAGCATGTACTCGACTGGGTGGCGGCCCGGTATGAGGATGTCCTGAGCCCTGAAGAGCAGCAGTTTATTGCTGGTTTTGGCCAGTTGCCTGCTGCTTCACAAGCGCTGTGGGTGCGCATGGTGATGCGCAAAGGCGCACATTTTCGGGCGAGCAAGCTCAGTTATGCAGAAATCGGCGATATACGCTCTGCTGCACAGCCTTTGGTGGAGGGCGGCTGGGTGAATGATCAGGCGCCCTTGGTACTGGCCGAGGTGTTTGAGGTCTTGACCAAGCCCGAGATCCTTGGCCGTTTCAGTGCGCACATCACCCAGCCCAAAGGTAAAAAAACCACGTGGCTTGAGGATCTTGCTGCTGATTTTACCCATCAACAAAGCTTGAACGAATGGCATCCCGCACTGGATGAACAGCTCTATACCCTTAATCACCGGGACTTGAGCGATCGTTTGCGGCTGATGTTCTTTGGCAACCTGAGCCAGGGCTGGCCGGACCTGGTCCTGGCTGATCTGGGGCTGTTTAACTACGAAACCGTGCCGTTCAGCCCGGAATCCCGCGCCTTGCGCTGCCGGGCCGATATTGATGGCTACCTGCACCTCCACGCCTGCCGTGAGGCGTTTGAAGCGGGTGGCGAAGTGCAGGACATACAGGGCAGGGTGCTCGACTACCACACTGATAACCGCTGGCTGCAACGTCGTCGGGCGCGTTTGTTGTTTCAAATCGGCCAGTTCCACGAGCGGGCAGGGGAGTTGCCCCAGGCTTTACGGGTCTACCGTGACAGCCAGCACCCTGAGGCGCGTTTGCGCATGGTTAGGGTGCTTGAGCTGCTGGGTGAGTTTGAGCAGGCCATGGCGTTGACCAAGCCCAATGCGGATGCGCCTTTTACCGACGCTGAGCAACAGCAATTGCTGCGCATGCTGCCCCGTTTGCGCCGCAAGCTAGGCCTGGCGGCGCTGGAGCGACCCAAGGCGCAACCGATCGAGCGCCTGGACCTGAGCCTCGATCGTGATGAACCCCTGTCGGTTGAGTTCAAAGTGGTTAACCACCTGCAAGCGCCTGAAGCTCCGGTTTACTACGTCGAAAATACTTTGATCAACGGTCTGTTCGGCTTGCTGTGCTGGCCGGCGATTTTCGCACCGCTGCCGGGTGCGTTTTTTCACCCTTATCAAAGCGGCCCGGCCGATTTGCTCGATCAAGATTTCTTTTCCAGGCGTGCAGAGTTGTTCGACGCCTGCCTGGCGCAGTTGGATAGCCTGCAATACCAACACACCATACGCGCCACCTACGCCGCCAAATTCGGCGTGCAGTCACCTTTTGTGGCCTGGGACTATGTGAGCGAAAGCCTGCTGGACGATGCCTTGCTGTGCTTGCCGCCTGAACACCTGAAAGTCTGGTTCAAGCGTTTGTTGCAAGATATCAAAACCAATCGTGCCGGCATGCCTGACCTGATTCAGTTCTGGCCAGCGCAAAAGGCTTACCGCATGATCGAAGTCAAAGGCCCCGGTGACCGCTTGCAAGACAACCAACTGCGCTGGCTCGCGCTGTGCGAGCAACATCAGATGCCGGTCACGGTGTGTTACGTGCAATGGCAGGACGCTCGCCCTTGAGTTATCGCGTGGCAGTGCGCGCCTTGTGCGAGTTCACGGCCAAGGTCGGCGATCTTGACTTGCGCTTTACCCCGTCGCCGACGGCGCAGCAGGGCATTGCCGGGCATCGTACAGTAGCCTCACGGCGCAGTGCCGGGTATCAAACCGAAGTGAGCCTTGAAGGCCAGTACCAGAGCTTGACCGTGCGCGGTCGTGCTGACGGTTACGACCCGCAAGGTAATGTACTGGAAGAGGTGAAAACCTTTCGCGGCGACTTTGCCTCGATCCCCGTCAACCATCGGCAACTGCACTGGGCTCAGGCCCGGGTGTATGGCTGGCTGCTGTGTCAAAGCCTGCAACTGCCCCAGGTGAATCTGGCGCTGGTGTACTTCGATATCGTCAGCGAGAAAGAAACACGAATCGAAGAAACCTGGAAGGCTGCCGACCTCGAACAATTCTTTAATCAGCAATGCTCGCTGTTCCTCACATGGGCCGAGCAGGAGATGCGCCACCGTCAGGCTCGCGATGAAGCGGCGCAGCAGTTGGTCTTCCCCCATGCGCAGTTTCGTACCGGGCAACGCAGCCTGGCCGAGGCCGTGTACAAAACCGCCAGCGGCGGCCGTTGCTTGATGGCCCAGGCGCCCACCGGCATTGGCAAAACCATTGGCACCTTGTTCCCCTTGATCAAGGCCATGCCCAAACAACAACTCGACACGTTGATGTTCCTGACCGCCAAGACGCCCGGCCGCAAATTGGCGCTGGATGCTGCACAAGTGCTGTACCCGGCAGGTTCGCAGAGCCCGTTTCGCGTGCTGGAACTGGTGGCTCGGGACAAGGCCTGTGAATACCCCGAAAACGCCTGCAATGGCGATGCCTGCCCGTTGGCCAAGGTTTTTTATGATCGCCTGCCCGCTGCGCGTCAGGCGGCCGTTGCCCAGTCACCGCTGGACCAGCAGACACTGCGCGGCGTCGCCCTGAACCATCAGGTGTGTCCGTACTACCTGAGCCAGGAAATGGCCCGCTGGGCTGATCTGGTGATTGCCGATTACAACTACTATTTCGACTTTACGGCCTTGCTCTACGGCCTGGCCCAAGCCAATCAATGGCGGGTCGCGACGCTGGTCGACGAAGCCCATAACCTGGTGGAGCGGGCGCGGCAGATGTACAGCGCCAGCCTTGATCAACAGACCCTCAACAGCGTTCGGCAAAACGCTCCGGCCGCGCTCGACAAACCGTTCAAGCGCCTCAATCGTGAATGGAATGCACTGCACAAGGAGCAAACCGGGCCTTATCAGGTGCATCCGCAACTGCCGGGTAAATGGCTCAGCGCCTTGTCGGGCTGCATAACGGCAATCGGTGACTACCTCAACGATCATCCGCAAGGGCTGACCGGCAACCTGCAAGCCTTCTATTTTGAAGCCTTGCAGTTCAATCGGGTGGCCGAGCTGTTTGACCAGCACTTTTTGTTCGACGTCAGCGTGCGCGATGCTGGCCGGCGACGGGTGTCACAACTCAACCTGCGCAACATTGTCCCGGCCGGATTCATCGGTCCGCGGCTGGCCAGCGCGCAGAGCAACGTTCTGTTTTCGGCAACGCTCAGCCCGCGCCCTTATTACGCCAACCTGCTGGGGTTGCCTGCCGATACGGTCTGGATCGATGTCGAATCGCCGTTCAGTGCACAGCAACTCAAAGTGCAGGTTGTCAGCCAGATCTCGACCCGCTATGTGCACCGCGAAGCGTCCCTGGCGCCTATCGTCGAATTGATCGCGGCCCAGTTCGCGCAACGCCCCGGCAACTATTTGGCGTTTTTCAGCAGTTTTGACTACCTGCAACAGGTTGCAGAGTTGCTCGCCGAACGCCATCCGCAGGTGCCGCAGTGGTTGCAATCACGACGCATGGACGAAGCCGCGCGCCAAGGCTTTCTGGATCAGTTCACCCTGGCCAGCCAAGGTGTTGGCTTCGCCGTGCTGGGCGGTGCGTTTGGCGAGGGCATCGACTTGCCTGGGGCGCGGCTGATCGGTGCATTTGTCGCCACCCTTGGGCTGGCGCAATTGAACCCGGTCAATGAGCAAATCAAGCAGCGCATGGCCGGGCTGTTTGGCGCGGGGTATGACTACACATACCTCTATCCAGGCCTGCAAAAAGTGGTGCAGGCCGCCGGGCGCGTGATCCGTACCCAAAGCGACCAAGGCACGCTGTTCTTGATCGATGACCGCTTTGCAGAACCCAAGGTGCAACAACTGCTGCCCGGTTGGTGGCAATTGGGCTGATGGCGTGGCGTGTGACACACTGCCAGCCTGTTCACTAACCGAGCCTGCTTATATGAGCATCAAACGTTACGGTACTGGAGCTGTGGGCGCCGGTGGTCAACCCTTGCCATTCGCCCGCGCTGTCGAGGCCGATGGCTGGCTGCACGTGTCGGGTCAGGTGGCCATGGAAAACGGTGAAATCATCAACGGCGGGATTGTTGAGCAAACCCACAAGACCATGCAAAACCTCATCGCGATTCTTGAAGAAGCCGGTTACGGCCTGGAAGATGTGGTGCGTGCCGGAGTCTGGCTGCAAGACCCGCGTGATTTCTGGAGTTTCAACAAGGTCTTTGCGTCGTATTTCAAAAGCGAACATGCCCCGGCCCGCGCCTGCGTTCAGGCCATGATGATGGTCGATTGCAAGGTCGAGATCGACTGCATCGCCTACAAAGCCAAGGTCTGACACACGAGGTTTACCGATGCCACTCAATACTGCGCTGGTGCCCAAGGGCGCTGGCAAACGTGCCGACAATCTGCTGCGTGACGTCAGCTTGCCTGCGCTGGTGATCCACCGTGCGGCGCTGGAACACAACATTCGCTGGATGCAGGACTTCGTAACCCGCAGCGGCGCAGTTTTGGCCCCGCACGGCAAAACCAGCATGGCCCCGGCCTTGTTTCGCCGCCAGCTGGAGCAGGGCGCCTGGGGCATGACCTTGGGCACTGCGGTGCAAACCCGTGCCGCCTATGCCGCCGGCGTGCGCCGGGTGCTGATGGCCAACCAGTTGGTGGGTCAGCCGAACATGGTACTGATAGCCGAGCTGCAAACGGACCCGGCGTTCGAGTTCTACTGCATGGTGGATCATCCGGACAACGTCGCAGCATTGGGCGCGTTTTTTGCCGGGCGCGGCCAGCGTCTCAACGTGATGATCGAGTACGGTGTAGTCGGCGGGCGTTGCGGGTGTCGCACAGAGGAGCAAGTACTGGCGCTGGCGGCGGCGATCAACGCCCAGCCAGCGCTTGCGTTGACGGGCATCGAAGGCTACGAAGGGGTGATTCGGGGTGACACAGCGATCAGCGAGATTCGTGCTTTTGCAGCGTCGCTGGTGCGTTTGGCCCTGCATCTGCAAAAAGACGGCGCCTTTGCCCTCGATAAACCGATCATCACGGCGTCGGGATCTGCCTGGTATGACTTGATTGCTGAAGCGTTCGCCGCCGAGTCGGCCAGCGGGCGATTCCTCAGCGTGCTGCGACCTGGCAGCTACGTGGTTCACGACCACGGCATTTACAAAGAGGCGCAATGCTGCGTGCTGGATCGGCGCAGTGACCTGCACGAAGGTCTGCGTCCGGCGCTGGAAGTCTGGGCCCACGTGCAATCGCTGCCTGAGCCGGGCTTTGCCGTTGTTGCCTTGGGCAAACGTGATGTGGCCTACGATGCGGGCTTGCCGATGCCGCTAAAACGTTACCGCGAAGGCGTAGTGCCTGCGTTTGGCGATGACGTCAGCGAATGCCGGGTGACCGCCGTGATGGACCAGCATGCCTTTATGACCGTTGCCCCTGGCATTGAGCTGACCATCGGCGACATTATCAGTTTTGGCACCTCACATCCGTGCCTGACCTTCGACAAATGGCGCGTCGGTTGCTTGGTAGACGAGCAGTTCAACGTGGTTGAGCAACTGAATATCGAGTTCTAACCCGAGCGAACTTGCCTCGCGCTCTTTTGATCTTGAAAATCAAAAAGATCGCGAAGCAAAAGCGTGAACCATCAGGCGTTGGTCATGCCCCGGGTCATGCGCAAGGCCAGCAGGCTGCCACCGACAATCACGGCAGCCAGCATGTACAAGGCCACGTCCGTAGAGCCGGTCGCGTCTTTGACAAACCCGACCAGGTAAGGGCTCAAGAAGCCCGCCATCTGCCCCATCGAGTTAATCAAGGCCAGGCCACCCGCTGCCGCACCAGCACTGAGCAGGGCGGTCGGCACCGGCCAGAACATCGGCAGGCCGGTCAATGCGCCCATGGTCGCGATGGTCAGACCCAAAATCGCAATGGCCGGCTGGGTCGCGAAGTTGACCGCAATGATCAGCCCGATTGCGCCCATCAGCATCGGCACCACCAAGTGCCAGCGCCGCTCTTTGCGCAGGTCGGCAGAACGCCCCACCAACAGCATGAACACTGCCGCCAGCAAGTAGGGGATCGCGCTGATCCAGCCAATCACCAGAGCGTCATTGAAGCCCAGGTTTTTGATGATCGACGGCAGCCAGAAGTTGATCGCGTACACGCCACTCTGAATGCAGAAGTAAATCAAGCCAAACGCCCAGATGGCCGGGTTCTTGAACACCGCAAGCAGCGAATCAGTTGCCGTGGAGGGCCGGTTGGCGGCGTCCAGTTGATGGTCGGCTTCCAGTACTGCGCGCTCGTGGGCGCTCAGCCATTTGGCATTGGCGAAGCTGTCGCTCAACAGGAAAATCGCCAGGCCACCGAGCAGCACGGTCGGAATCCCTTGCAGCAGGAACATCCACTGCCAGCCTGCCAGGCCGCCCTGGCCTGCCGCGAAATGGCTGAGAATCCATCCGGAAAAAGGCCCGCCGAGCAAGCCGGACAACGGAATGGCCGACATGAACAACGCCATGATGCGGCCACGGCGGAAGGTCGGGAACCACTGCGAGAGGTACAGCACCACGCCAGGGAAGAAGCCCGCTTCGGCGGCGCCGGTGAGTAGACGCAGGCCGTAGAACTGGGTCGGCGTGGTGACGAACATCAGGCAGGTCGAGAGCAGGCCCCAGGTGATCATCATCACCGCAATCCAGCGCCGTGGACCGAAGCGGGTCAGGGCCAGGTTGCTCGGTACGCCGCACAGCACATAGCCGATAAAGAAAATACCGGCGCCCAGGCCATATACGGTTTCGCTGAACTTGAGTGCGTCGAGCATCTGCAGCTTGGCAAATCCAACGTTGACCCGGTCGAGGTAGTTGAACAGGTAGCAGATGAAGATAAAGGGGATCAAGCGCAGGGTGATGCGCTTGTAGATGGCGTTTTTGTCGTCATCGCTGATCAGCGTCGTGTTGGCGCTCTGTGACATCTTTTGTCTCTCTTTATTATGTTTTTTCACGATCCGAGGTTAACGTTGATCGCTGCATGAGTCTCGGTCACCTCGGCGTTGCTGTCTTTGTGCCAATGCACAGCCTTTTGGCCAGCAGCCTGTGCCCATGAACAAATGTTTCCAAGGATTGTCACCCCATGTTTGAACTGGATCATGATCTGGCGCAGGACATCGTTGATCGAGCGATGGCCATTTTGCCGTACAACGTAAACGTGATGGACAGCCAGGGCCTGATTCTAGGCAGCGGTGAGCCAGAGCGCATTAATACTCGGCACGAAGGTGCACAACTGGTCCTGGCCAACGGACGGGTGGTCGAGATTGACACGCAAACGGCCAAGCACCTCAAGGGCGTGCAGCCGGGTATCAACCTGCCTTTATTGCTCGACCAGCGCCTGATTGGCGTGCTCGGGCTGACCGGCGAGCCCGAGTTGCTGCGCACTTATGCCGAGCTGGTGCGCATGACCGCTGAAATGCTGGTGGGCCAGCGTCACCAACAGGCCGAACAACAATGGCGGCGGCAGCGTTGCGATGACCTGGTGGCTTTATTGCTCAGTGATGCGGGCGACTCGCCCCGGCTGATTGATGAAGCCCAACAACTGGGGCTTAAGCCGCAGTTATCACGCATTCCATTTTTGTTTGAGTTGGGCGCGGGGCAAAGCGCCGAAGCCTTGAGTGCCTGGTTGCAGGCTCGCTATCCGGACAGCTGGTGCGTGACCCCGGCCACCGGTTCGTTGTTGTGGTGTCGGCCGTCGACCACCGTACTGGATGACCTGCGTTTGCTTGAACGCCTTGATGGTCTGGGCTGGAACGTCTTGCGCGTTGCTGCAGGTGGTCAGGCCGACGGCTTGAAGGGCTTACGTCGCTGCTATCGACGGGTCGGTGACTTGCTGGCTTATGGGCGGGATGTGTTGCCGCAGACGCGTGTCTTGACGCTCAATCGTTATCGCTTGCCAGTGATGTTGTGGCGCCATCGCAACGACGATGCCCTCGAAGAGCTGTTAGGGCCGCTGCACAAAGTGGTGGCCAAAGACAGTAACGGGCAACTGATCTCAACCCTGCGCAGTTGGTGCGAACACGACGGCCAGAGCCAGCCATGTGCCGATGCGCTAGGCATTCACCGCAACAGCCTGCGCTACCGCATGGAGCGTATTGCCGAGTTGAGTGGGGTCGATCCGTTAAGCCTCAACGGCATGCTGGCGCTGTACCTGGGGGTGCAATTGCTGCCACACAGCTAGCTTGCACAGCTACGGTTGTAGAAATGAACAACAAACCCTGTGATTGCTTGTGCACCAGAACGGCGTGTTTGCAGCTGATTACTGGCAGCATGGAACGCATAAGAACTGGAGATTCGCCCCATGAAAATCGTGATTGCCCCCGACTCGTTCAAAGACAGCCTGAGCGCTGAAAAAGTCGCCGATGCCATTGCTGCCGGATTTAGCGATGTGCTACCGGATGCGCAGTTGATCACGTGCCCCATGGCCGATGGTGGCGAAGGGACGGTAGATGCGATTGTCGCCGCCGGTAACGGGCAACTGCGCCGTAATCGCGTGCAAGGGCCTTTGGGTACTGCGGTCGAGGCCAACTGGGGCTGGCTGCCGGACAGCCGCACCGCAATCATTGAAATGGCCGAGGCCAGCGGCTTGCAGTTGGTCGCTCGCAATGAGCGCGACGCCTGTATCAGCAGTACGTTCGGGACCGGTGAGTTGATCAAGGCCGCGCTGGATGCCGGGGCTCAGCGCATCATCCTGGCCATCGGCGGCAGCGCCACCAACGACGCCGGTGCCGGTGCCCTGCAAGCGTTGGGTCTGGGTTTATACGATGCCCAGGACCAACCTCTGGTCCAGGGCGGCCTGGCCTTGGCCAACGTGGCACGCATTGACCTGGCCGGTCTGGACCCGCGTTTGAATGACGTACGTTTTGACATCGCGGCTGACGTCAATAACCCGCTGTGCGGCGAGCATGGCGCGTCCGCCATTTTTGGCCCGCAAAAAGGTGCCTCGCCTGAGCAAGTGCGCCTGCTGGATCAAGCCCTCGGGCACTTTGCCGATCATTGCGCCAAGGTCTTGCCTAAGGATGTACGTGATGAGCCGGGTTCGGGTGCAGCGGGCGGGCTTGGTTTTGCCGCCAAAGCGTTCTTTGGCGCGCAATTTCGTGCCGGGGTCGAGGTGGTTGCTGAGTTGGTTGCTTTGTCCGAAGCGGTAAAGGGCGCAGACCTGGTAATCACCGGGGAGGGGCGTTTTGATGCGCAGACCCTGCGTGGCAAAACCCCGTTTGGTGTTGCCCGTATCGCACAAGCCCACGGCGTGCCGGTGGTGGTTTTGGCCGGGACGTTGGGCGAGGGCTACCAAGCCCTGTACGCCCATGGCATCCACGCCGCCTTCGCCTTGACCAGCGGCCCGATGAGCCTCGAAGACGCCTGCGCCCAGGCAGAGCAATTGCTCACCGACCGCGCCCGCGACATCGCCCGTTTGTTGACGTTGCGCACCCTGTAATCGCAGCCGGCCCCCTCTGTAGGAGCGAGTTTGCCTCGCGATCTTTTGATCTTTAAAAAGATCGCGAGGCAAGCTCGCTCCTACAGTTAATGTGATTGCCAAGAATCGTGTAAGCTGTGCGGTCTTTTGCATTCGACCCTTGCGAGCCCTATGCCGTCGCTCTTCAAACGTTCCTTGTTGCCCAAACTGCGCAGTTTTCCATTGTCTGCCGATGCGTTCAGCATTTTGCCCAGTGCTGCCGAGTTCCGTCGCAGCCTGCTGGCGCATATCGCGGGTGCTCGTCATCGGATCACGCTGGTGGCCTTGTACCTGCAACAGGACGAAGCCGGCCAGGAAATTCTTGACGCCTTGCACGCTGCCAAAGCGGCACGTCCGGAACTTGAAATTGCGGTGGTGGTTGACTGGTTGCGGGCGCAGCGCGGGCTGATTGGCGCGGGCAAGCAGCCCGGCAACGCGGCCTGGTATCAGGCGCAAACGGCAGCTCACGACAGCGAGGTGCCGATTTACGGCGTGCCGGTGCAAACCCGTGAGCTGTTCGGGGTGCTGCACCTCAAGGGCTTTATTGTCGACGACTGCGTGATCTACAGCGGCGCCAGCTTGAACAACGTGTATTTGCATAAGCTGGACAAGTACCGCTACGACCGATATCACGTGCTGAACAACAAAGCGCTGGCGGATTCCATGCAGCACTTTGTTCAGCATGACTTGATTGAAGCCAAGGCCGTGCACCGTCTGGATCTGCCGTCATTGCCGACCACGCGCAGCCTGCGCAGCGCCATTGGCAACTTGCGCAGCCATCTGAAAAAAGCCAGTTACGACACCACACAAGGCACGGTGGGGCACTTTGGCCTGTCCGTCAGCCCGCTGCTGGGCGTTGGTAAAAACAACCCGCTGAACCGGGTGGTGTGCGAGTTGATTGCCAGCAGCCAGCAGCAATTGACCATTTGTACGCCGTATTTCAACTTGCCGCTGCCCGTCACCCGCGAGATCAACCGAGCGCTGGAGCGTGGGGTGAAGATCGACATCGTGGTCGGTGACAAGACCGCCAACGACTTCTATATCCCGCCGAGTGAACCGTTCAGGGTGATCGCAGCATTGCCCTACCTGTACGAACTGAGCCTGCGTCGTTTTGCCAAAAGCCATCAGCGCCAGATCGACAGCGGCCTGCTCAACCTGCACCTGTGGCGTGACGGTGACAACACCTATCACCTCAAAGGCATGTGGGTTGATGATCGCTACACCTTGCTGACCGGCAACAACCTCAACCCGCGAGCGTTCCGCCTGGACCTGGAAAACGGCCTGCTGATCGACGACCCGCGTCGCGAATTGCTCGAACCCCGGCGCAAGGAACTGGAAGCGATCTTCGCCCACACCCAGCGCATCGATCACTTCAAAAATCTCGAAACCCTGACGGACTACCCGCCCGCCGTGGCCAAGTTCCTGCGCCGCGTCAGCCGGGTTCGAATCGAACGTCTGTTGTACAGGATTCTTTGAATCCAGCGCTCAGCTAAAAGCTCCCACCCCCGGCGGGAATATACGCCACGCTTTCAGTCTCGCGGCGGTGCAGCAGGCGATCGCCGTTATCGACCTGGCTGCTGACCACCTGATGATCCACGCTCAAATAGCCCAGCGGCAACGGGTCGCCGCTGCGGTGCTGGGCGAAGATCAAGGTGCGTTTTGGATCAAAGTGATGGCCACTGGTTTTATCCAGCCATGCCATCAGGGCGGCGCTGTCACCCTGATGCGGGTAGTCCTGGTCTTCGCTGACAAAGTAAAACGGCTGATTGTCGTTCTGCACATACAGCGGCAGTTTGTTGTCGACTTCAATCATCACCATGCGCCAGTCGTCCCAAGGCGCTTGGGCACTGGCTCGTGCTTTAACGTCCTGACCAAATTGCATCACGCCGCCGCCACTGTTGGACCACGGGTAAAACACCCCCAGTACCAACAGCAGCAAGCCGCAACTCAGCCCGAAGGCTACTTTCCAGCCTCGGCCCACGATTTTTTTGCGCTGTTGCAGGCGTCGGGCAACCCACCTGGCGCCGAGCAGTTGCGCGAAGGGCACCAGCGGCAGCACGTAATAGCTGCGGCGGCTGCCACTGGCGGTAAAGAACACAAACAACAGGGTCAGGCCCCAGACCAGCCAGCGGGCATTTGGCTCTATATGCCGCCAGTTGCGCAGCGCAACCCACAGAGCAATGATCCAGACCGGCGCCCAGGGCAGGGTGTAGACCGGCAAGTAGAGCAGGTAGGTGTAAATCGGCCCCAGGTTGTCGAAAGGCTGGAAGAAGCGCACCACGTTTTCACGCAGCACCAGGCCCAACCCGCTTTGCCCGTAGCTGGCAGCGCCATACAGATGCGAAAGGGCAAAGGGTATGAGGTACACCGCCAGCGCGATGGCCAGGGCCGCACACAAACGCACGTTCACATGTCGCTTCCAGCGCTGCTCGCTCAGTACATGGGGCAGCAAGATCAGCCCCGGTAACACAAAGCCGATCAGCCCTTTGAGCAATGAGCTCACGGCCAGCAACAAGAAGAACACGCAGTAACGGCTAAACCGGGTGTCATCAGGGCCCCGCCAATACCACCACACGGCGGCGAGCAGGCCACACACGGTCAATATGTCGGCCGTGGCGACGCGGCCCCAGAACACAAAGTAAAACGTGCTGATCAGCATCCAGCCGGCGATCAGACCTGTGGTCTGACTGAACAGCTGTTTGCCGATCAGGTACACCAACCACACACTCAACCAGGCGGCGATGACCGATGGCAGGCGTAATGACCAGTGATTCAGGTCACCAAGCACCCCGGCCATCGCGGTGATCAGCCAGTAGGAGGGCAGCGGTTTGTCGTAATAGGCCGAGCCCTTGAGGTACGGGTCCAGGTAATCACCGCTTTGCAGCATTTGCAGGGCAATGTTGGCCCAGCGGGTTTCCGGGCCCCAGAGTTCGCGCGAACCCAAGCCGAGTAAAAGCATCAAGGCAGACACGCCCAGCAACAGCAGCAGCGCCCGGTGTTCTGAGGTCCAGCGTTGGATAACGGTCATTCAGGGTTGGCCTGAGGGAAGATAAAGATCGCCAGGTCGCCACGCTCATAGCGCTTGCCGCCCAAGGGCAGTAATTCGACTTCCTGAACCTCAAGGGCCGAACGAGCACGCATCACCACGCCAACCGGGCCACGGGCTTGCGCTTCTTTCATCCACTCGCCGATGTTAGCCATATCAACCTTACGCGTAGCTGAATCGGCATAATCCAGGCCGTATTTAAGTTCGCCTTCGGTGTCGTACAGCGTCACGTCGGGGCGGCTCAGGCGCCACGAGAGTGCGGCGGCGCTGCCCAGCTCGTTGCTCAACAAGGTGCGGGTCTGGCTCAGCTCTTGAACATGCTCAGCGATAAATTGATCGGGCATCTTGCTGTTGACCACGCTGGCGGGCATCGCCGCAGGCAACAACGCAACCAGCAGGCCCATGCCCAAAGCCGGTGCGGCCCACAACTGCAATGGCCGCATGGCTTGCAGCGCATTGGCCAGCAGCCAGCCCATCAACACAATCAGCCCCAACGACAGGCTGAACATCTCGGTGTTGGCGTAAACCGGGCGCGTCACTTGCAGGTAGATCAAGCCCGTGAGCCCGGCCACGGCCAGCAGCGCGTTCAACAGGCCATTGAGGCGTATCACCGTGCTGCGCCCCTGATCGATCCAGGACATCAGCGCATGGCCCATCAGCAAGGCCAATGGCAGCAGGCACGGGAGGATATACGTCGGCAGTTTGCCCTTGCTCAAGCTGAACATGGCCAGCGGCAGCAACAACCACAGCAGCAGGAAGGCGATACCCGGCTGGCGTTTTTGCTGCCAGGCGTCGAGCAGCGCCGCAGGCAGTAGCGTTGCCCACGGCAGGCTGGCGGCCAACAGGAGCGGCAGATAGAACCACCAGGGCTGAATGTGCTGGGCATCGCTCGCGCTGAAGCGGCGGATGTGTTCATTCCAGAAGAAGAACTGCCAGAAGTCAGGTTCCTGATGATGGATCGCTAGCGCCCAGGGCAAGCACACGGCGATTGCGAGCACTACCGCCAGCGGCCCATAGCAAAGCATGTCCTTGATGCGCCGCTGCCACAGGGCAAAGGGCACGCCGACCAACACCGGCAGTAGCCAGGCGAGGAACCCTTTGGTCATGAAGCCCATGCCACAGGCCACGCCCAGCACGCTCCAGGTCCGCAGACGTGCGCGCTGGCTTTGAGCCGTAAAGGCAAACCACAGGGCAACCAGGCTCAGGTTGACCCAAAAAGCGAACTGCGGGTCGAGGTTGGCGTAGCCCGCTTCACCAGCAACCAGACCAAAGCTCATCAATAGCAGCGCGCTGGCAAACGACTTGCGTGGGTCATGCCACAGCCGGCTGGCGAGCAGCCAGGCCAGCCACACACTCAGCCCGGCGGTGAGTGCCGACGCGATGCGCACCCCGAACAGGTTGTCACCGAACACGGCCTGGCCGATGGCAATCAGCCAATAGCCCGCAATCGGCTTCTCGAAATAGCGCAGCCCCATGAAATGCGGCGTCACCCAGTTACCGCTTTGCAACATGCTTTGACTGATCTGGGCATACCGGGTTTCGTCAGGGATCCACAAACCGTGGGTCATCAAGGGTACGAGATAAAACAGCACAAACGCCACGACCAGGCCGGGGATGGCCCAGCGCTCAAGGCGATTGCTCAGAGTGTGTTGAGAGGCTACAGCCGTCATGCTTTCCACCTGCAAAGTCCTTAATGGACGTCATTTATGGCGGGCACGTTAGAGGGCTGTGGGTGGAGGGGAGGTGAACTCAATGTGAAAAAAATGCAGCGTGCCAGACGCTGCAAAACCTGTGGGAGCGAGCTTGCTCGCGATCTTTTGATCTTGATCTGGCTTTTGATCTAAGAGCCCCTCACCCTAGCCCTCTCCCGAAGGAGAGGGAACCGATTGGGGGATGCTGAAGATACTTGGCGGCCTGTTTGCTGCGCGGCAGCGCGGCGTTGAAGGCGGGGCGGACGCTCCCACACGAGTCGGGCGGGTTTAAAAGTCGACCGTAGCCGAGACTTTCAGTGCGCGCGGTTCGCCCTGGCTCAGGTAGCCGCCATTGGCCGACGCCCAGTAGCGGGTGTTGGCGACGTTTTCCAGGTTGGCCCGCAGTGTCACGGCACGCTGCTCAACCTCGAAGCTGTAACGTGCGCCCAGATCGAAGCGGTTCCAGGCCGGAATGCTCAGGGTGTTGGCCGCATCGACGTATTGGCCGCCAGTGCGCAGCATGCGCCCATTCAATGCGACGCCCTCAAGCCCCGGTACATCCCAGTCGGCACCCAGGTTGTACTGGAAGTTCGGCACGCCGATCGCCCGATTACCATTGTTGGCGCCGTTTTTGGTGCCGCTGAGTTCGGTGTCCATCACGGTCGCACCCGCCAGCAAACGCAAGCCGTCCAGTGGCTCGCCATAGATGTTCAGCTCAACCCCGCGATTGCGCTGGGTGCCTTGGCGGACGTAGGTGTTTTGCGCGTCGACATAGCCGTCGCTGGGCTGCTCGATGCGATACACCCCAAAGCTCGCGCCAAAGGTGCCTTTGTCGTACTTGATCCCGGCTTCAACCTGCTTGGAGCGTGCAGGGGCAAAGGCCTGACCGCGGTTTGTCACCTCAGCACCGCCTGCGGTTGCCGGAGCAGTCGGGCCCTTGGCCAGACCTTCGATGCTGTTGGCGTACAGCGACACGTGTTCCCATGGTTTGAGCACGATGCCGTAGACCGGCGTGGTGATGGACTCGTCATAGGTGGCCGTGCGCGCGCCGGCGTAGCTCCAGCCGTCGACTTTCAGGTTTTGCCGACGCAGACCGTAGGTGACCAGAATACGGTCGTCCATAAAGCCCAGGGTGTCGGAAATCGCCATGCTGCGGTTGATGGTCTTGCCGACGATGCCCGGGTCGTTGATATCGCCGCCCACGTACGGGTAAACCGTCGGCTTGGCCACGTCGATCGGGTGGTACAAGTCGTTGGCGAAACTGCCGCTCAACTCATATGCCGAGCGTTGCTCTGTCCAGATACCCGTCACCCCCAGGTTGATTTGATGGCTCACCGGGCCGGTTTGCAACGTGCCGCGCAGGCCGGCCATGGCGCTGCGGTTGTCTTCATCATGGGCGACAAACATGCTTGAAGCGGTGGTCGCGCCTGCGGTACTGCGCAGGGTCGGAGTGGAGTAGTTGCCCACTTCGCGGGTGTGCTTGGCCCCGGCGGCGGCATACAGGGTCCACTGATCGTTGACGTCATACTCGCCACGGGCCATGCCGTAGGTGTCTTCCAGCTCGGTGAAGGTCCACTTCTGGCTGTAATTGGTGTCGGCATCCGGGGCGTGGGGGATGCCGGTCAATGTGGCGGGGATATACACCGTGTTGCGATTGCCATTGATGCGCTGCTTTTGATAGCCAAAATCAGTCGACACGCGCAAGCGATCACCCCGGTAATCCAGCCCCAGGGCAAACAGCTTGGTGCGCTGGCTTTCGTTGTCGATAGCGGTATCGCCTTCGCGCTGGGCGATGTTCATGCGCACGCCAAACTCATTGTTGTCGCCAAAGCGCTGGCCCAGATCGAGGTGTTCACCCACGCGGCCGCTGCTGGAAATATCGGTGCTGAAGCGCCGGGTCGGAGTGTCCTGGGCGCGCTTTGGCTGCAAGTTGATGCCACCGCCGACGCCTGAGCCGGTTGGAGTCACGCCATTAATAAAGGCATTGGGGCCCTTGAACACTTCAACCCGCTCAAGGCTGTCGGTGCTGATGACTTGGCGCGGTAATACGCCGTACAAACCGTTGTAAGAAATATCGTCACTGTTCAGAGGCAAGCCCCGAATCACAAAAATCTGCGCCGCGTTGCCGTAGCCAAAGGACTGGCGTACCGATGAATCGTTTAGCAGCACGTCACCGATGTTTTCTGCTTGTTGGTCTTCGATCAGTTGCGAGGTGTAACTCGACATCGTGAACGGCACATCCATCATGTCCTGATTGCCCAGCACGCCCAACTCACCACCCCGAGCGACCTGGCCGCCGCTGAATACGGTCGGCAGGGCGTTCTTGGGTAACTCATCGGCTGAAATGGCCGTGCTGTCCAGGGTCAGTACGGAGGCCGGGGCTTGATCGGCAGCAGCCATGCTGCACAGCGAAGTACCCAGCAGGCCAAGCAAGGTGGCTGCCAGTGAAGTCAAACGAAACGGGGCGAGGGTGGTCGGCATCAGAATTCCGCGCAGAGTGAGAGAAGTGTCGGCGTCCGTGCAAACTTAAAGGCAAATGATATAGATTCTCTCTTGCATCAAAAAGCGAAACTTCACGCGCCTTTACATTAATTAACCTGATCGCCACTGCGGCGCTTATGACAATCAGGGATACGCTGCCTGCCTGAGTCGATTTGTCGCACCGCCGCCACGTTGCCCGGATTTGCTGGCGTTGGGCTTATGTGCGCACCACAACGGGGCGTGCCTGCCGTGCGACAGGGCCGTGACAGTGGTAGATTCAGCGCCCATGAAACGCGTTTACCCCACAGCAATCGTGCGCTGCTGCTAATGGCGGGTCCATTGGTCGAGTCATGCGCACACCTGTGCTGACTGCGCAGGGCAAAGGTCAGGCTTACAGGCCAGACCGCTTAAAGGAACCTGACATGAATGCATTACTGACTCGCCGCCATGTCGTTGCCGGTCTTGGCTTGCTCAGTCTCGGCTTGCTGGCCGGTTGTGACCCCGGCAGCGGTTTGTCGTACAAATACGGCAAAGACCTCAGCAACGAGATTCTGGGCCGCAAGTTCAAGCTTCGCGACGCTGAAGGCAACGAGATGATGCTCGGCAGCTTTCGCGGAATGATGCCGATGATTTTCTTCGGTTTCACCCAATGCCCGGCCGTGTGCCCGACCGCATTGGCCCGTGCTGCGCAAATCAAGAAAATGATGGGCCCGGACGGCGATCGTCTGCAGGTGGTGTTCATCACCCTGGACCCGGAGCGCGATAAGCCGGCAATGCTCGATGCCTATGTCAGAGCCTTCGACCCAAGCTTTATTGCGTTGTCTGGCACCCTCGAAGAAACCGCTGCCACGGCCAAAGAGTTCAAGGTGTTCTACGAAAAGATCCCGACCGGATCGTCGTATACCCTGTCGCACACGGCCACCAGCTTCGTGTTTGATACGCGTGGCGTACTGCGTTTGGGCTTGTCGCCTTCACTGACGGCCAAGCAGTGCACCGAAGACCTGCTGACGGTGATGTCGGTCTGCTGATCTCCGCTTCCTTTGAAAGAGCCCGTCTTATGAAAACTGTAAATCGCTTGATGTTGCTGTCGTTGCTCGGCTTGAGCCTTAACGTTTCTGCACAGACCGTTGTCGATGACGCCTGGGTGCGCGCGACTGTTCCTGGCCAGCCTTCGTCCGGTGCCTTTATGCACATCACCGCGAGCGCCGACAGCAAGCTGGTTGAGGTCAAATCCCCGGTGGCCAAGACCGTTGAGATTCATGAGTCGACCATGAAAAACGACGTCATGAGCATGCACGCTGTTCCTTTCGTGGCATTGCCGGCCGGCAAGACCGTCAACATCGAGCCCGAGGGTTATCACGTGATGCTGATGGACCTGACAGGTCAGATCAAAGACGGTGATCACGTGCCGCTGACCTTGATTGTCGAAGATGCCAAAGGCACCAAAGAGTCGATCGAAGTCAAAGCCCAGGCACGTGCGCTGAACACGATGCACATGGAAATGGACATGCACGACCACGGCACCGCGCACTAATCCCCCCACCAAACCTGTAGGAGCGAGCTTGCCTCGCGATCTTTTAAGACTGTCTCTTAACACATCTCCGAGCCCACGAGACTACCGCCTCGAT